>CAYSFA010000006.1:12067-25410 GCA_964430025.1 uncultured Anaerolineaceae bacterium
GAATAAGCCAACTTCAGAAAAATTTGTCGTACCAATTGGTCCACAACATCCTGCTTTAAAAGAACCAGGGAGTTTCCTTTTTACAGTGGATGGTGAGACAGTAACCGATGCTGCCGTGCGTTTAGGATTTGTTCATCGCGGGATAGAAAAAGCTTGTGAAAGTCGCAATTACACGCAGGATTTGTATCTCCTCGAAAGAATATGTGGTATCTGTTCCCATGTTCATGCCTTAGCTTTTGTTCTAGGTGTGGAAAAATTAGCAGAAGTTGAAGCTCCGCCTCGGGCACAAGCGATCCGTGTTCTCGCGGCAGAATTAGAAAGAGTACATAGCCACTTGTTGTGGTTAGGTGTTGCAGCACACGAAGCAGGTTTTGACACCTTGTTTATGTACACATGGCGGGATAGAGAAGTTGTCATGGATATTCTTGAGGCACTTTCTGGCAGTCGAGTTCATTATTCTGTTAATGTGATTGGGGGAGTGAAATATGATTTGGATGACAAGTTAGTAGAAAAAATCAAAAAAGATATGGACTTTTTCGAAGAGCGAACCAAGTATTATATGAAAGTAGTTACCACCGACGACACGTTTATAGGCAGAACCCGCAATATCGGTACGATTTCGAAAGAGAGAGCAGAGATTTTAGGTGCAGTTGGCCCAACAGTTAGAGCTTCCGGTGTAAGAAGAGATGTCAGATTAAATTCTCCATACTCTGGTTATAAAGATTTCCCAATTAATATGATCACAGATGATGCGGGAGATCTGGAAGCCCGTTTTGTGGTCAGAATCAAGGAACTTTTTGAAACCTATAGACTTATCCGGGAAATTGTTGATCATCTCCCGGCTGGAGAATTAACAACCAGAGTGAAAAGGAGAATTCCTGAAGGGGAAACCATCTCCCGTGTGGAAGCTCCACGGGGTGAGTTGTTATATTACATAAAGAGCAACGGTACCGAAATGCCTGATCGGGTAAAAGTACGCACTCCTTCGTTATGTAATTGGGGCACGATAACAGATGTGGCAATTGGTCATAAATTAGCTGATATGCCAATGTTGTTAGTTGGAATTGATCCATGCTTTTCTTGTAATGATCGTATGGTTCAAGTTCATTCAAATACAAAACCAACTCATTTGATGAATTGGGAAGAACTTAGAAAATATGGAATAGAGTATTACCGATGAACCTACCACTACATCCTATTATCTTATTGTTGATTTTCCCTGGCGGTTTGTTCTTGATGAATGTTGGCTTATTCTATGAATGGGTCGATAGGAAACTGGTGGCACGTTACCAAAACCGGGTCGGACCGAGATGGTTTCAGCCATTAGCTGATTCCATTAAATTGTTAGCCAAAGAAGAAATTGTGCCTAATGGTGTTAATAAAGGATTATTTACAGCTTTGCCAGTGATCGCATTAACCGGGTCATTGACTGCAGCATTGTACGTGCCTTTGTTCGGTTTTAATTCCGCTTTCAATTTCAAAGGCGACTTAATTGTCACTCTTTACCTGCTCAGCATGATCACATTGTGTATCGGATTAGCCGGCGCAAACACATTAAGCCGTTTTTCAATTGTAGGAGCTACCAGAGCTTTGACACAAATGTTTTCCTATGAAGCACCATTTTTACTGGCTCTGTTAGGACCTGCAATTGCTGCTGGTAGTTGGAATATTAGTGAAATTAATGCTTACGCAAGCGAGAATATCTGGTTGATTCTTGCCCAACCAATTGGTTTCATTGTTGCACTTGTTGGATTAATGGGGAAATTGGAACTACCTCCATTTGACGCACCAGAAGCGGAAACAGAAATTGTTGCTGGAGCATTAACTGAATATTCGGGGAGGGGATTAGCATTATTCCATGTGGGAAAAAACGTTGAACTTGTTATAGGCATAACCTTGATAATAGTTTTTTATCTGGGTGGTGTATCAAATCCCTTGGAATTTGTTTTGAAAACAGCTGGATTATTATTGGTAATTACAGCTTTACAAGCAATGTTTGCACGATTAAGAATTGATCAAACAGTTGGACTGTGGTGGAAAATTGGAGCTCTCATGGCTCTGTTACAATTGTTAGCAATAATATTTGGTCAATATTTAGGGCAGATGCTTAGATAAGGTGAAAATATGGCTATCGGTGTTTTATTAAGTGATTTATTAAAGTCTTTGTTTTCGAAACCGGCAACACAAAACTACCCTTTTACCAAAACCAATGCGCCAGAACGGTTGCGTGGAAAACTTGTTTATGAACCGGAAAAATGTAGTGGTTGTATGTTGTGTGTGAAAGATTGTCCTTCCGATGCGATCGAATTGATAACCGTGGATAAAGCCAATAAACGCTTTGTGATGAGATATCATCCTGATCGATGTGTTTATTGTTCACAATGTGTTCAAAATTGCCGTTTTAAATGTCTGGGCATGTCTAATACCGAATGGGAAATGGCATCATCATCGAAGGAAGCTTTTGAGGTATATTACGGACGTGAAGAAGACATTGCAACTTTACTTGAAAGAGCAGCTCGACCAGGCTCTGACGAGCCATCTTGCGAAGAATAAATCCTTACCGAAAATAGTTATTGTAGGCATAGGCAATGAACTGAATGGCGATGATGGCTCAGGTGTTTTTGTCGTCAGAAAATTAATTAAAAATCTACACATCAACGATAATCTTTTATTGATTGAGGGTTCCATCGCCCCTGAGAATTACAGTGGAGTGATCCGAAAATTTGATCCTGATTGGATTTGGCTCATTGATGCAGCGTCAATCGATGATGAACCAGGCACCGTACAGCTCATTGATTTAGATTTGGTGGATGAAATTGGCGCAAACACCCATCGCTTAGCGCCAACACTTTTACTTTCCTATTTGTCGATGGAAATAAATTTCAAAGCCTTCTTGATTGGAATCAATCCGGAAACAATCGAGCCATTCTCGAAAGTCTCTGATTCTGTGCAAAAATCTATTAAAAATACTTCAAAATTTCTCTTGCGTTGGTTATTGAATACCTATAATATCTAAGCATGACAAAGACGAATAAGAAGAATTATCTTGTTGCAATCATTGGATTTGCCTGGTTTTTCATCGTCCTCTTGGGGTACTTTGTAACACACAAGCCCTTTTCCTCTTCGCAATTGTTAATTGTTGTTTCCCACCTTTGGAAATTTTTTCTTGTTTCCTGGTTGATTAGCATTGCAGGGGGGATTGGTAATTTCGTGCTTAAAAAAATTAAGGATCACCCGGGAGAGTGGTTTTACCTGGAAGTTTCACTTGGTTTAGGATTATTTTCGATTTTCATTTTATTATTAGGTTCGATATGGAAAATTAACCTAGTTATCAATTTAATCCTTTTGGTTCTCCTTTCATTTTTATTCTTCCGAAATATTAAAACCTGGATCAAACGTTTATTCCAACTCGTGAGAGATGTCAGGATAGAATCCTCATTTACCAAATTTTTAGCTGTGATAATCGGGATCATTTTCATATCCCAATTGGTAATTGCCTTCGCCCCTGCTTTTCGTTATGATTCCTTGAATTATCACCTTACGCTTCCCAAAGCATATCTTTTCCAAGAGAGAATTACTGATATTCCCTGGTTGGTTATGTCTGGCATGCCACAAATCTCTGAAATGATCTATCTGGTGCTAATGAGTTTAGGGGGTGAATCATCTATTTTAGTATTCAATTGGGTAATAGGTACGTTAATCGGGTTGGGATTGTTTTCCTTTATAGAAAATCGCCTTAACGGAGAAGTTGCCTGGGTGACAGTTGCCAGTCTTTTTGGCGGTTACACTTTTTCCTCCGCGCTTTCCTGGGGATATGTGGATCTGATGGCTGCTTTTTTTGGATTGGCGGTTTTTCTTGCCTGGGTAGAGTTCTATGAAAAACGGAATTATCCATATTTACTCTTGTCTGGTGTATTTTGTGGTCTTGCTTTTGGTTGCAAGTATCCTGCAGGAGTAATTTTCCTGGCATTATTTTTTACATTATTGTTTCTCATTTTTCGGAAGAAGATTGACCATCCAATTAAAGCTTTAGTTTGTTTTTGTCTTGGAGCTGCTTTATTTGCTTTACCATGGTTGCTGAAAAACCTGGTTTTTTCAGGAAATCCTGTGTACCCATTCTTTTTCGAATCTGGATCGATGACAGAAATTCGGTTGAATGTTTATCAGGGGTTGGTACCTTACGGAAACCTTTTGGATTTGTTTTTCTTACCGCTTCAAGCCACAATTCTTGGGGTTGAAGGGACACATGGATATAGTGTTTCGATTGGACCTTTTCTTTTGGGGTTAGGGGTCTTAGCTTTTATTAATTGGGATTCAAAAACAGAAAATCATAAAACCATTATTTCACTTGCAGGTCTTATAAGCTTATTTGGGTTGATTATCTGGGCTGTGGGAAATCAATTTTCTGGTTACTTAATTCAAACAAGATTTTATTTTGTGCTTTTTCCTATTTTTGCTATATTGGCTGGTTTTGGTTATTTTCAGTTATCAAGCTTTTCATTTAGCAGAGTCAGATTATATCGATTAATACAACCTCTTATCATTCTTGTTCTCGCCTTTAATGCTTTTCAACTTACATCGGAAATGGTTGAGAAAGGAGCATTAAAGAATTTGTTTGGACAAATAAGCAATCAACAATACCTGGAGGATAATTTGGGTTGGTATGCCAGAGCAATCAATGATATTCGATATCTACCTGAGGATAGTAAGGTATTGCTGATATATGAGCCCAGGGGGTATGGATGTATTCCAAAATGTGATCCTGATGAAATTTTGGATCATTGGAAAGTGATTTATCATCAAATTGAGACAAATGAAAAAATCATTAGTGCCTGGATGAACGATGGATATACCCATTTATTGGTTCACACCAAAGGAATCGAATTCCTTAGAGAAAACAATGATCCTCACCATCCGGTAGAAGAGCTAGATGCATTAGAAAAGTTATTGGAAAAGATTAACCTAATTGAAAATTATGACGGTTGGTATAAGTTATATATGTTTGAACCTGATTAATACTATTTTTTAAATTTTTTCAATTTGTGATGTTCAATTAAAGGTTTTTTTTTGGTTTGATTTTTGATCTTTTTGATTAGGCAATTTCTTACCGCTAATAATTATTGTAAAATAACCAAGAAGCAGTTGTATTCAAAGGAGGAGAAGGTGAGCGAACTTCAATACCACATTAAGGTAACCGAAAAGGATGTTGGGAAATATGTGTTATTGCCTGGTGATCCAGGGAGATGTGAATCGATCGCCAGGTATTTCGAAAATTCCCAATTTGTTTCATTTAATAGAGAACACAAGATTTACACGGGTTTCTTAAATGGAGAAAAAGTCTCTGTGGTATCGACTGGCATGGGTTGTCCTTCCACTGCCATTGCTGTAGAAGAATTAGTAAAGGTTGGCTGTCATACTTTCATTCGCGTAGGTACTTCTGGCGCAATGCAGCCAGACATGAAAACCGGGGATATCGCCATTGTGAATGCTGCAATCCGTGATGAAGGGACAAGCCGGCAGTATTTACCAATAGAATTCCCTTCCGTTGCTGATCTGAATGTTACCAATGCATTGGTTCAGGCTGCCGAAGACTTAAATTTGGTCTATCATGTTGGAATCTCTCATACAAAGGATTCTTTTTATAGTGAGGTAGAACCAGAGAGAATGCCCATGGCGAACCATTTGAAGGAGATGTGGGATTCTTATGTTTCGGGTGGAGCGATCTGTTCCGAAATGGAAGCGTCGATTGTCTTCATCCTCGCAAATATTTACAGAAAAAGAGCCGGTGCGGTCACGATGATTATCGGAAGTGATTTGGGTACCATTGCCAAAAAGCATGATCCGGATGAGATGATTAAGGTGGCGATTAATGCACTGCGTATATTGATCGAGAAAGATAAGAAATAAAAGAAAAGAAAAGTCCTCGAACCGGAAAATTCGAGGACTTTTTCGTTTACTTCATTTGACCGAGCTGTTCCTTAAGTTTTTTGGCTGATTCTAAGAATTGATCTAATTTTTCACGTTCTTTTTGAACAACCATGGGAGGAGCTTTCTCGGCAAAAGGTGAATTCAACAACCCATTCAATCTATTAATTTGACCTTCAATATCCATTAATTCTTTCTCTAGCCTGGCTTTTTCTACTTCGATATCAATGACGTCATCTAAAGGGAAAAACAATTCAATTCCAGAGATAATGATGGATGTTTGATTTGTTGGTTTATCCTCTAATTCTCTGAATAAATGTGTTTGTGAAGGATCCAAACCTGATAAATTTTGGATGATTGATAGCTGTTCATTTATCAATTCAAATTTATCACCAGTAATTACTGTGACTGATATTTTCTTAGAAGGGGGAATTTTCTTCTCAGTTTTGAGGTTCCTGATTGAGCGCACAATCTCCTGGACTAAGGAAAATTGTTTTACTTTTCCGTCTTCCCAACCTTCAATTTCATTTTCTTCAGGCCATTTTGCGATCATAAGTGCTTTTTCCCAGCCTTGTTTTGGCGATAAAAGTGGGGATTTTTCCTCACAGGCTGTTTTTAAATTGCCCCATAATTCTTCTGTGACATAAGGCGTGAATGGATGAAGAAGGCGCAAGCAAATGTCTAAGACGCGGACTAAAGTCTGGGTAGTATAAAAGGCTCGATCAGCGCTTTCATTCATTTGAATTTTGGCGATTTCCAGATACCAATCCGCGAATTCACTCCAGAAAAAGTCATAGATCTGTCGTCCAGCTTCCCCATACTGGTGGTTGGAGAACAATCTTTCAACATCTCTGATTAATTGGTTCATCCTTGCCCAGATCCATGAATCAGCCAAGGTCCAATCAGGATCGTTTGCGGGATTTTCTTGTATTTTTTCTAAATTTCCAATCACAAACCTTCCCGCATTCCAGATTTTATTTGCAAAGTTTCTGTTGGATTCAACTCGTTTGATGGAGATATTGGTGTCATTGCCAGGTGATGATCCAACAAGCACGGTGAAGCGTAAAGCGTCTGTTCCCATTTCGTCCATGACTACGAGCGGATCGATAGAATTGTTTTTAGTTTTACTCATTTTGACACCGTTCTCATCACGAATTATTCCATGGAGATAAACAGTTTCAAAGGGAGCTTGTTCGGTGAATTCCAGCCCAAACATAATCATTCTTGCGACCCAGAAGAATAAAATGTCATAACCCGTTTCCATCATTGTGGTTGGATAGAAATAATCCAGGTCAGGAGTTTTTTCTGGCCAACCTAATGTAGAAAATGGCCACAATCCTGAACTAAACCACGTATCCAGCACATCCGGATCCTGATAAATGTTTTTGTTGTTGCATTTCTCACAATGAGAAGGATCCTCCCTGCTTACTGTAACATGACCACAATCCGAACAATACCAAACCGGGATGCGATGTCCCCACCATAATTGACGGCTAACACACCAATCTTGAATATTCTCTAACCAATTGTTGTAAATTTTACTGAAACGATCTGGTACGATGGTAATTCTGCCATCTCGAACAGCTTCCAGCCCCACCTCAGCCAATGGTTTCATGTTGACAAACCATTGGGTGGAAATCATCGGTTCAATGATTTCACCACCTCTTTGGGAGCGGGGAACCATGTGGGTGTATGGCTGTTCTTTGATAACCAGATCCTGGTTTTTCATGTCCTGCCATAATTTTTTCCTGCATTCGAATCTTTCCAGCCCTTGGTAAAGCCCACCGTTTTCGTTAACAATGGCGTTTAAATCCAAAATACTGATAAATTCGAGATTATGTCGTTTACCGATTTCATAATCGTTTGGATCGTGTGCGGGAGTAATTTTTAATGAGCCAGTGCCAAATTCCCGATCCACATAATCATCAGAGATCACCGGGATTTCTCGATTTAAAATAGGAACTAATACTTTTTTCCCGATATATTTTTGATATCTTTCATCCTCTGGATGTACTGCCACGGCGGAATCCCCTAGAATTGTTTCAGGTCGAGTGGTGGCTACTGGGATGAATTCATCAGGATTCTCAGAAAGTCGGTATTTGAAGAAGTATAAAAACCCTGGCTCTTCTGTATACTCAACTTCCAGGTCTGAGACGGCTGTTTTTAATCGAGGTGACCAGTTGATCATTCTTGGTCCTCGGTACAATAATCCCTTTTCATACAACCGAACGAAGGCTTCGCGAACTGCTTTGGATAATCCTTCATCGAGAGTGAAGCGTTCCCGTTCCCAATCACAGGATGCGCCTAGACGTCGAATTTGTTTGATAATCTGGTTGCCGTATTTTTCTTTCCAGGCCCAGATTTCAGCTTCAAACTTTTCACGACCTAATTTTTCACGAGTAGTGCCTTTTTCCTCCAACATTTTTTCAACCATTAGTTGGGTCGCGATCCCAGCATGATCAGTTCCAGGTACCCATAAGGTAGGTATCCCTTTCATTCGGTGATATCGGATCATGAGATCTTCCATCGCTACGAATAAGGCATGACCCAAATGAAGGCCCCCTGTGATATTAGGTGGAGGAATAGAAATAACATAAGGTTTTATTTCAGGATTAAAATCTTTTGATTTTGGGTCATTGGAAGGCTTGAAAAACCCTTCACTTTCCCACCATTCATAAAGTTTTTCTTCTACGATAGAGAAGTCATAGGCTTTTGGTAAATCTTTCATGTAAATCTCCTTTTGGTACTACTGGCAATAAAAAAACGCTTCATCCATGAGGACGAAAGCGTTGTTCTTCCGTGGTACCACCTCGATTCACCAAATTTGGTGCACTCGTTGAAAGCGATAACGGGCTTTCCCGTGCTGTTCTACTCTCGAATTGATTTCTTCAGCATCGATCTCTAACGACTTCGGAAAGGTGTTTCTGGAGAGGCTTTCAGCCGGTGACCTCGTTTTCTGTCAGTTCTTTGCTTTCTTACTACTTTAGAGCTTTAATTGATCAAGATTATACGGTGTTCAATGGGGATTGTCAATTCTTGATTATCAATCACCTCAAAATTGCCTAATATTTGGTTAATGCAAATCAGGTAAAATTCATAAAGAAATCTTATGGATAAAAAACAAATAACGATCTCGTATCCTAAGTTGATGATTATGTTCATAGTGGTTCTACTGTTAACTGGTTGCACACCGAATGAACCTGATCAACCACTAACATTACAGAGTACACCTACAATTACTGGAGAAAATCCCCAAGCAAGGGGTAATATCACTATTTCGCCATGTGAGTTAGTATCTGTTGCAGAAATGGAAGCAATTTTTCTGGAAAGCCCGCTCTTTTTCTCGGAGGAGAATGGGGGGTGTGTGGTCCGAAATCAATGGGATACTCGTTCAATTTGGTACATGGTTGCACGCGGAAGCCAGGCTTTTTCTGCAATGCGATGGCACACAGACTACCTGGTAAAAGATTGGCCAACAGATAACTTGAGACAGATGGCTGAAGAAATCATTAATGATGAAAACAATCAATCCATTGAAGTATTACAGCTTGCCAGATTACCTTTATTTGAAGAATTGGAATTTCGGTGGGAAAGACTTTTCACATTTGGAGATGTGTCCTATTGGATTATTGATCCTAGAGCATTCAAAGGGATTTTTGATGTTGTGGAAGATGATATTTATTTTCAACTTGGGTATAGCGGCTTTTTGGCAGCCAAGGTTCAACCTTCTTTGGAGGATCTAAGCGCTGATATTTTCGCCAGATTGCCTGATCAATTCATTATTGATTACGACTTTTCGATTGAAGACACTGATGGTGAAGTAGTCGAGATTGAAAAGGCAACGCCTCAAGTAATTGGAATTACAAAAACATCTGAAGAAATTTACTTTGGATCCTTATGTCGTGAGGAAACAACAACCATTCGAGCGTTTATTGAAAATGAAGACTTAGTCGATAATGTTTATTTGGTTTATCGTTTGGAAAGTAATTTAGAAACAAATGATAATTGGACTACTATCTTTATGAACCAATTATCCCCAGACAATTGGGAGGTATCCATTGATGCTGAAAATTCGTTTCGCACCTATGAATTAGTTAATGGGGCTCAGGTTGAATACAGTATTGCCATAATTTATGAAGTGAACAAAGTTGTAAGAACACAAAATTTTAGAGATATTGTGGTATATCAGTGTCAACAATGATTTTGGAGATAATGAATTGATGTTCACCGAAAAGGAGCTGCTTGGCGAACTAACAGCTCCTTTTGGAAAATAGATCTAATCTTCTGAATTTTCTTCGAGTGGTCCGATAATTATTTCAATTCTTTCTAGTACATCATCGGTCAGTTTTTCTTGTGCTTCTGCAGCCAACAAATTTTCATCCAGTTGTTCCAGACGAGTAGCGCCGGTAATAACAGCAGACACTTCCTTCCGACGTAACAACCATGCGATCGCGAGCTGTGCTGTAGTGATTTCGAGCTCATTCGCCATAGCAGTTAGGAGACGCACTTTTTCGATTTTCTCACTGGTAATTCGGTCTCGAATCCAGCTCATGTTTTCTAATGATGCTCTTGAACCTTCCGGTATACCGTCATTGTATTTTCCTGTGAGTATCCCGAAATACAAAGGAGACCAAGTTGTTAATCCGATCCCAAATTCACGGCAAATTGGTGTTAATTCGTCCTCGACTCTTTTTCTGTGAAACATGTTGTATTGTGGCTGTTCGACAATCGGAGGAATAAGATTGAATTGACGAGCTATCGCACGTGCATGAGTAATCTGAGCAGCTTCCCATTCAGAGGTGCCCCAGTAAAGGATCTTTCCTTGTTGTATAAATGTATTCATGGTGAAAACTACTTCTTCAACAGGAGTATCCGGATCATAACGGTGACAATAGTAAATATCGACATAATCCAAATTCATCCGTTTTAAGGAGGCGTGTAATGATTCGGTCATATGTTTTCGGGATAATCCACGACCATTGGGGCCGGGCATAGTTGGCCAAAAAACTTTGCTAGATAAAACTAATCCTTCTCTGGGTAAATCTTTTATTGCATTTCCCATGACTACTTCTGCTTGTCCGTTTGCATACGCGTCAGCATTATCGAAAAAATTAATTCCCTGGTCATAAGCAGCATGGATGAGATCTGATGAAATTTTTTCATCAATTTGATTGCCAATGGTGATCCACGCCCCTAAACCAATTTCACTAACTTTTAATCCTGACTTTCCTAATCTTCTATAATGCATCCCTACCTCCTTTTAATTCTTGGTATCACCTATCCCCAAAGGTTTCCATTTTTCTTCATTTGACCTCAGACGGTGTTGTCCACCTCCACGGTTGTGGAGATTATCAAATCCTTCAGGTTTTATAAACATTTCTTCCCCATCAAGTAACCCAGAAACTCCACTTTGCCCTGGTTCCATTCGTTTAGAAAGGCAATAAGAACAGGTTTTTGGATCATGGATTTTATATTCAATAGGTTCTTCGTATGTTGTGATGTAGCCTTCATAATTTCGTAAAACTATTTTATGATCCGAATAACTTATAAGGTAGTTAGGCATGACTGGAATTTTCCCGCCGCCCCCTGGAGCGTCTACGACATAAGTCGGAACAGCATACCCGGAGGTATGACCACGTAATCCCTCAATAATTTCCAGACCTTTGCCAACCGGTGTTCGGAAATGGCCAGCACCATCCACAAGATCACATTGATAAAGGTAATAGGGACGTACGCGGATTTGAACGAGATCCTGAACTAATTTTCGTTGGATGTGTACACAATCATTAACACCGGCCAAAAGAACTGACTGATTTCCTAACGGAATGCCAGCACGGGTTAACTTATCACAAGCAATGGCCAACTCTTTCGAAATCTCGTTTGGATGGTTGACGTGGATATTCAACCATAAAGGATGGAATTGTTGGAGCATATCACAGAGTTCATCGGTAACACGTTGCGGCATAAAAACTGGTACGCGTGATCCAATACGGATAATTTCAATGTGGGGAATTTCCCGTAATGACTTGAGTAATTGTTCAAGCACTTTAGGTGCCAGGGTTAAAGGATCACCACCAGATAATAATACGTCACGCACCTGTGGAGTTTTTCGTAAATATTCCAACTGTAATTCAAATTCTGCTTTTGAAAATGTTGCGCTTGGATCGCCTACGATCCTGGATCTTGTGCAATATCTACAATAGGAAGCACATTGGGTTGTTACCAACATCAATACTCTGTCAGGATAACGATGAACCAGGCCTGGTACCGGTGAGTGGCGGTCTTCTGCTAATGAATCCTCCATCATTCCAGTAAATGGGGAAATTTCACCAGCTGTCGGAACAACTTGTTTCCTGATAGGATCGTTTAAATCATCTGGATTAATTAGTGATGCAAAATAAGGTGTGATATCAACCCGAAATAATCCGTCGGTGTTGAGAGCTTTTCTTTCACTATCGGTTAATTGAATTAATTTTTCAAAATCATCAACTGAATTTAAACGATTGGCCATTTGCCATCGCCAATCATTCCATTTCTCTTCAGGGATATCAGCATAAATTGGTGCTCGTTTGCTTGCAAATTTGTCTTCTATCATTTTTTCTCCTTAGAAATTAAATTCATTTGTTGAAAAAAAATTGGAGGATCATGATCAGGTCGAAAAAAACCACCAAATTGATGCTTATCGATAGATATAATCATAATATTATTGTATTGAGAAAGATAAGGTGGGTCAAATATCTCTCTAAAGTTTTTGATTTATCAGAATTCTATTAGAAATTTCCACCTTACTTGACTATGAAATTTCAGCATGATATTATATTTCACAGGTTATTAGCACTCGAAGCAAGAGAGTGCTAAAACGAGAGATTATGGAAGAATTAACTGATCGACAGAAAATACTGCTAACTTTAATTACGCATGAGCACATCAACTCAGCAACTCCAATCGGATCAAAAATGTTGGTGGATCGATATAATATTGGGTTAAGTTCTGCGACAGTTCGAAATGATATGGCTGTCTTAACCGATCTTGGTTATCTTCGACAGCCGCATACTTCCGCGGGTCGGGTACCAACTGAAAAAGGATATCGTTTTTTTGTTGGGCGATTAGTAAATGAAAGAGAGATACCTCTTTCGACCAGAAGGACGATCACGCATCAGTTTTACCAAATGAGAAATGAAGTGGAACAATGGGTAAAATTGGCTGCTTCGATTTTAGCTGATCAATCAAAAGCTGCTTCGATTATTACAGCTCCTCATCCAACGTTAGCCAGATTGAAACATGTCGAATTTATTTCAACACGTGGGCGTCAGGTCCTGATGGTGTTAATTTTACTGGGGGGTGAAATTCAGCAAAGTTTACAAACTCTTCCTGAATCTGTTTCGCAATTTGATCTATCTCAAATTGCAAACCAGATT
>CAYSFA010000006.1:25420-38987 GCA_964430025.1 uncultured Anaerolineaceae bacterium
CCAGGGAGCAGATTCCGTAAAAATTAAAACAACTATCAGCTCAGGTTCTGAACTCGAGAGAGAATTACTTACCTGGATTGTTAAGGAATTAGATCGTGCGGATTCTTTAATTACAGGAGAAATTGTGTTGGATGGTATTACCAATGTGATGTCTGAACCTGAATTCAATGACACAGAGGAAGCTCGTAGAACTCTCAGAGTTTTGGAAGAGAGATCAATGCTTCAAGAGGTTATTGCAAGAAGTATCCAGAATGAAGACGAAGGTGGAATTCAAGTTTTGATTGGTGGGGAAGGCAGTTGGGATGAATTAAAACATTGTTCAATTGTCATATCAAAATATGGTGTCCCAGGAGTCGCTTTTGGTACGGTTGGAGTTTTAGGGCCAGTAAGGATGCCGTATGATCAAACAATTTCGGCTGTGAGATTCATGTCAGGAATATTAAGCGAATTGGTTTCTGAATCACTTTACGATGATCAATTCAATTCAAAATAAGAGGTGAATGGATGACAAAAAAGAAAAAAAATGAAGATTCTTCAGAAGAAATTAAAGAGAAAGACAACAATAAAGTCGAAGAAAATGTGACTGAAACTCCTGATGCAGAAAAAGTCATGAAGGAAGAGCTTGAAAAAGTGATCCAGCAATCTCAAGAATATTTTGAAGGTTGGCAAAGGGAAAGAGCAGATTTCCAGAATTATAAAAGACGAATTGAAAGAGATCAGGCATCTCTTAAAGATTTTGTTTCAGGTGAAATTATTAAGAAGTATCTTGTCATTATTGATGATCTGGAATTAGCATTTAAAAATTGTCCCACATCTGACGAATGTGCAGGGTGGGTAGATGGGATTAAATTAATCTATCAAAAATTATTTACAATCTTGGAAGGAGAAGGAGTAGAAGTTATACCGGCTGACGGTGAATTTAACCCAAATATTCATGAAGCAATCTCACAAATTGATCACCCGGAAATTGAAAGTGGAAGAATTGTGGATGTAATGCGAAAAGGATATAAAATCGGGGAGCGAATAATTCGACCTTCACTGGTAATAGTAGCTCGCTAGGAGGAAAAAATGGGAAAAATCGTAGGAATAGATTTAGGTACTACAAATTCTGTTGTTGCAGTTATGCAAGGTGGTGAACCAGTTGTAATTCCCTCAGCTGAAGGTGAAAGGTTGGTGCCCTCGGTTGTTGCGGTAAATAAAAATCATGAAAGAATTGTTGGGCGCTCAGCCAGAAACCAGGCGATTGTTAATCCTGAAAACACCATTTTCTCAATTAAGAGATTGATGGGTCGTAAGTATGGCGATGCAGAGTCAAAGCGAACTGAAGAGCGGGTACCGTACAAAATTTCGAAGGCACCAAATGGTGATGTTCGTGTATCGCTTGATGGAAGAGATTATTCAGCACCGGAAGTGTCTGCGATGATTTTGGCTAAATTGAAAGCAGATGCCGAAGCTTATTTGGGTGAACCTATCACGCAAGCGGTGATCACTGTGCCAGCATACTTCAACGATGCACAAAGAAATGCAACCAAAGATGCAGGAAGAATTGCTGGGCTGGAAGTTCTAAGAATTATTAATGAACCTACAGCTTCTTCATTAGCTTATGGGTTAGATAAAAAGAAAAACGAAATTATTGCAGTGTACGACCTTGGCGGTGGTACCTTTGACATCTCAATTTTGGATGTGGGGGATGGTGTCTTCCAAGTGAAATCTACCAGTGGTGATACATTCCTTGGTGGTGATGACTTCGATATTCGTATCATGGATTGGTTGATTGATGAATTCAAGAAAGACACAGGCATGGATCTTCGACAAGATCGTCAGGCCTTACAACGCTTGAAGGAAGCCTCTGAAAAAGCAAAAATCGAATTATCAACAGTAATGCAAACTGAGATCAATTTGCCATACCTCACTGCTGATGCTACAGGACCAAAACACATGGTTAAACCACTAACCAGAGCAAAACTCGAACAACTGACGGAAGATTTGGTTCAGCGATCAATGGATCCTGTGCGAAAAGCTCTCTCCGATGCAGGATTACGTCCATCTGACATCAGTGAAGTAGTTCTCGTAGGTGGAATGACAAGAATGCCAGCTGTTCAGGAAGCTGTTCGAAAAGAATTTGGTAAAGACCCTCACAAAGGTGTCAATCCTGATGAGGTGGTTGCAGTAGGGGCAGCTATTCAGGCAGCAGTATTATCCGGAGATGTAAAAGATATTTTATTACTGGATGTTACACCTCTTACATTGTCAGTTGAAACAATGGGTGGTGTTGCTACCCCAATTATTGAACGTAATACAACCATTCCAGCACGAAAAAGCCAAATTTTTTCCACTGCAGCGGATAGCCAAACTTCGGTAGAAATCCATGTTCTCCAGGGCGAACGATCTATGGCTTCTGATAACAAGTCATTAGGAAAATTTGTTTTGGATGGTATTCCACCAGCCCCGCGAGGGGTACCACAGATTGAAGTAACATTTGATATTAATGCCAATGGTATCCTGAATGTTACAGCTGTTGATAAAGCAACTAGTCGATCTCAGAATATCACCATTACTGCATCGTCCGGTTTGAACGATGATGAAGTTGAAAAAATGAGAAAAGAAGCTGAGTTGCATGCAGAGGAAGACAAAAAACGGAAGCAACTGGTAGAAGCACGCAATCATGGTGACAATTTGGTCTATCAAACTGAAAAATTGTTGCGTGAAAATGCCGACAAAATTGATAGTGAGAAAAAACAAGAAATTGACACTAAAATTGCAGATTTACGTGGAAAATTAGCAGGCGAAGACGTTGATTCAATTCAGAAATCTATTCAGGAAATTGAGCAACTTATTCAACAAGTTGGGGCAAGCATGTATCAACAACCTGGTCCGGAAGCATCACAACCTGGTGGTCCACAACCGGAATCAGGACCTGATGGGGGATCTCCATCCGGTAATGATGATGTTGTTGATGGCGAGTTCAAGAGTGTCTAGTGTTAACTTCATTTCTACTCCAGTCAAAGGTAATTTGGCTGGAGTAGATAATTATGCCTTTTTGTGACATGGAAAACCGGTAGCGAACGCTTCCGGTTCTGATTTTTTATGCTATTATTGGAAAGTTATTTTTTGTTTTGTAGGTGAACATGGCCCAAAGAGACTATTATGAAATTTTAAATTTAAACCGTAATGCAAGTGCTGATGATATCAAAAATGCTTTCAGGAATCTTGCACGGAAATACCATCCAGATGTTAGCAAAGAACCGGATGCAGAGGAAAAATTCAAAGAAATTAACGAAGCATACGCTATTCTTTCAGATAACGATAAACGTGCAGCGTATGATCGATACGGACATGCAGGTGTAAATGGAATGGGTGGAATGCCTGATTTCACGACTGTAGATTTTTCAGATATTTTTGAAGAATTTTTTGGTTTTGGTGGAATGGGAGGTGGATCACGTCGTAGGAATGCACCCCGAAGAGGTGCAGACCTATCTTATACAGTAACTTTGGAATTTGAGGAAGCGGTTTTTGGCGTTGATAAAGAAATTGAAATTACCCGAGATGAGACTTGTAATCATTGCCGAGGGAATGGTGCTGATCCAGGGACCAGCCCTGTTACCTGTACCAATTGTGGTGGTAAAGGGGAAGTTCGCCAGGTAAGACAAACATTTCTCGGATCAATGGTTCAAGTAACCACATGTCCAACCTGTCAGGGTAAAGGAACAATGATCCAAACACCTTGTCGAGTTTGCCGAGGGAGTGGTCTTGAACGAAAAACAACCAAGAAGCTAATACAAATTCCTGCGGGTGTCGATAATGGAACGCAAATTAGATTGGCTGGAGAAGGTCAACCAGGGTTAAATGGTGGTCCTGTAGGAAACCTTTTTATTGAAATTCGGGTAAAACCACATAAGTTTTTCCGAAGGCGTCAAAATGACATCCAAATAGACCTGAATATTAATGTTGCTCAGGCAACATTAGGAGCAGAAATTGAAGTGCCTACTCTAGAAGGGAAAGAGAAGTTGGTGATTCCACCTGGTACTCAGCCTGGGAGAATATTTAAAATTCGTGGAAAAGGTGTACCACATATACGCAGTAGTGCGAGAGGGGATCAATTGGTGATCGTTGGGGTTGAAATCCCTTCACAAGTCAATCCGGAACAACGAATCCTGTTTGAAAAATTAGCAGAGACATTAGGAACTGATGTTTTACCGCAGGAAAAAGGATTTTTTGATCGGTTGAAAGAGGTTTTGAGTGGCTGATGAGATAACCTGGTTGGAAGTAAAGATTGTTTGTGAAGGTGAAATCGCCGAGTCGGTCAGTGAGATTTTATCTCGCTATGTAACCCAAGGTGTGGTGACAGAGACTGATGCCAAATACGATGATGCGGAAGAAGTCCTGGTAGAAACAGGTGAGATTCGCGTTTTTGGCTACCTGATTAATGATGAAACTGTCGAAGAGAATAGACAGAAAATTGAAGAAGCATTATGGCATCTCAACATGATCCAACCAGTGCCACAACCTACCTATACAATTATTCACAATCAGGATTGGATGGAAAGCTGGAAGAAATTTTACAACCCAATCAAAATAGGGAAAAAATTACTCATCTTACCGGAATGGATTGAAAATTCCGATAAGGATAGGTTGGAAATAAAAATCGATCCTTCTATGGCTTTTGGAACAGGCACCCATCCAACCACCCAATTATGTATGAAATTAATGGAAGAACTGGTCATTCCTGATAGGAATGTTATTGATGTTGGCTGTGGTTCTGGAATTCTTTCGATTACTGCTGTCAAATTAGGAGCAAAAAAAGTCCTTGGAGTAGATCTTGATTATCCATCCATTGTTGCAACCAAGAAGAATGCCCAGTTGAATAATGTTGCTCATCAAATTGAAGTTGGACTGGCATCGGTAACGGAAATTGTTGAAGGAAAATTTTCAATACAAAAAGCCGATTTAGTGCTTGTTAATATTCTTGCCCCAATTATTAAGCGGCTATTTTCTATTGGATTGTCCGATCTGGTAAACGAGAAAGGTTATCTGATCTTATCTGGAATACTAGATAAAGATGCAGACGAAATCACTGAAATTTCGCAAGGGTTAGGTTTTAACCTGCTGAACAGATTGGAAATTAATGATTGGGTAGGGCTATCTTTCCAGAAATAATTTACCAAACTCTTTCTAAATCTGGATTGTCCAGGTGGGTCCTTCCAACTTTTGCCATGTCGACCCATTCACCATTTATCTTAACTCTGACAACATCGGCTGTATAGTCAGTGACAGTTGACCCGTGGTTATCAAATAAATACGAACCAACTGCATAAATATCGGCTGGAACCTTAAGTTTCTCAAATCGGGAGATCTTTTCCGGGTTAAACCCACCAGAAACCACAATTTTTACATTTTCACAATAATCTTTTGCTTTTTCGAGATAATTTTCTTCGATGTCCCAAGATTTCCAGGCATTATCTAAAGCTTGTCTCACATTAAAAACTAATCTAGGATTAACCCCTAAATCTAACAATGGGTCACCTAATGGTTGTATTGAAATATCTCTAAGAGAGCTGCTTGTATCCAAGCGAACTCCATAAAGGATATATTTTTTTGCAGATTCGGGATCATTCTTTTTAAGCTCATCCACATAATGGTCAAACATTAGTTTACAAGTATTAATTGAATCATTAACGCAGTCATTATTGAAGTCCACTAAGGCGATTCTTGGAATTTGGGCTGGCAACAAATTAGCAAAATTGATCATTGCTTCAGCAGTATCACCCAAGAAGGATGCAATCGCAGCGTGTGCTACTGTACCTCCTCCAGAACCTCCCCACCAATCTCCTTGGGCATCCGTGGAGACGAAAGTATCGATTTCATTTGAAAAATCGTAATTAAACCTTTTTACAGCAATATTGTATGCATACCCATCTGCGGCTTGAACTTCATGGAGGTCAAATCTGGCTGGAAAAAACAAAACAGGTTTTCCATTTGAAGCTAATAAGGTCTGATAAACGTTTGTTGCGACTCTGCTCGCCCTGGTTAGGATTCCTAAAGTTGATGTTTCTAAAATTGCAAAATCCCGATAACGGCCCTGGACTCGAATCACTGGTCTGACATTTAATGGATTTCCATCACTGAACACCTTACATCCATCGTGAATTGCCCAAACTTTCAAATTGGACGAGGTGTCCACGAAAGTGTCCCCTTCCCAATATCCAGTACAATGTTTTAGCATCGCAAGGGCTTTGTCCACACCAACCACGATCGTCTGGCCTTGCCTGCGGGTAAACCATTGCATTTCAACTTCGATATCTCCATTAAAGATTTCTTCTTGTTCCAGATAGTCAGGAATTCTCGCTTTCGATCCCGAAAAGGCTTTATTTAGTTTGGCAAGTTTTTCAAGCATGATAGTGATATTGGTGAAATATTTATCGCTATACCATCCTTTTCGCATACGTTCGATATCTAATTTGAATGTTTCGTTATTTAATCGTTGACCATCAAAGAGGCTCATTTGTTCTCCTGATTAGAAATTATTCTTTATTATAACGAATCACAAGAATATGAATCAGGCAATAAATTTCTAATTTATGATAAACTTTTGATTAGAAATTCTGATGTGAAAGTCACAGGATAAATTTGAAATAAATCGGAGAAAAACATGAGGGAAACTTATCAGGTAGATATCGCTGGGGTTACAAGAGAATTACCTTTATTTGAAGTAAAACCAGGGTTAAGAATTGCAGTCTTGAACATTCTAGGAGATACAGAACTTGTCCAAGCTAGCGCACAATCATTGGTATCAAAATTGGATGGAAAACAATATGATTTATTAGTAACAGCAGAATCCAAAAGTATTCCTTTAGCTCATGCAATGGCTGTTTTAAAAAACATTCCTTATGTTGTGTTGAGAAAAAGTTATAAACCATATATGGGGGAAGCACTAGAAGTAGAAACAAATTCAATTACTACTGGTACAGAACAAAAATTAATTTTGGATGAAAAAGACAAGAGACTAATTGCAGGTAAAAAAGTATTAATTGTGGATGATGTGATTAGCACAGGATCTACTTTGGAAGCGATGAGAAAATTAATGCATATGGCAAATGCTACCGTTGTTGAAGAAGTAGCCATTTTTACAGAAGGAAATTCAGATGATTGGAAAGGAATTATTTCATTAGGTCATCTTCCATTATTCGATTTCTAAAGATGCACCTTTGAGGATTAAAAAAAAGAGCTTGCAGGCTCTTTTTTTTAATCCTCCATAATTTTTATCGACATTTCAGGACATTCTGCTATAGCCTCTTCTACAGAGAAGCGAAATTTTTCAGAGATAGGGTCCATAATAACTGTTGCATGCAACTCATCCCCAAGAACAAAAATCTCTGGTGCGATACTTTCACACACTCCACACCCCATACAAAGATCTGGATCGACTATGACTTTCATTCGATTCCTCCGAAGAATAATCTTTTATTGATTATATACAAGAATATTGACCAGTTGTTTATAACTGCTGGTTTTTATCCCGCCATTTTACTTCAACACCATTGCTTACCTGACAAATATAGGTTTCAGGTTTTATTCCTGTTGATGAATAATATGCTTTGTCCAATTGTTTTATAAACGAGGGAACATTTTTTTTATCGACAAGAGAAATTACGCATCCTCCGAAGCCAGCACCAGTCAATCTTGAACCGTAACATCCTTCAATTTCAATTGCAGTTGACACTAATAGATCTAATTCAGGGGTACTTACTTCGTATAGATCTCTTAAAGATTCATGACTGGAAATCATTAACTTTCCAAATTGGAGAATTTCTTTGTTTTGCAATAATTCAATAGACATTTTTACACGTTCTGTTTCATTAATGACATGTTGCACTCTTTTTGCATCTATTGGGTCTAACCTTTTCTTTATCTTCTCAAATTGGCTATAAATTAACTCTGTGAGGTTTTTAATAGTAGGAAAATCATTTTGAATCTCAATTAATGCCCTTTCACAGGATGTTCTTCGGAGATTATATTCCGAGCCTGATAAAGTGCGTGGTAATTTAGAGTTGGTGATAACCAAGGCTATATCATTCGGAAGTTTTACAGGGAACCAATTATTAGAGGTAGTATCCAGGTATAATGCTGAACCTTCGATCCCATTTACTGATGCAAATTGGTCCATTAATCCGCAATTAACTCCAATATAATTATTTTCAGCCGTTTGACATAACTGAGATAATTCCAGATTGTCAAGATCCCAATAGTTTTCTTCCCGGAGAAACGCCGCAAATGCTACTTCAACCGCAGCCGAAGAGCTCAAACCGGCACCAATTGGGACCGAGGAAGTGAAAATCGCCTCGAAAGGATTAATTTTCAAATTTTTATTTTTGGCTACCCAAATAACACCAGCTGGATATAAAGCCCAATCTGGCAATTGGTCCCCAGTGATGTCTTTTTTTTCATCAATACTCTCTAAAGATATGGAAACGGATTGATTGAAATCAAGGGATTTAATTTTAATTTCACCAAAATTTAACTTATTTGCACCTAGATACACATATCGGTCTATTGCAGCCGGTAAAACAGGACCACCATTATAGTCAATATGTTCACCAATGAGGTTGACCCTTCCAGGAGCTATACTTAGATATTCATACTTATTGAACTCATCTGGTAAATTCATTTTTGATTTCCATCTCAGGATTAAGTTTTTTTTTCGCGTCCTATCTAATTTTTTTATTTTAATTTCTTTTTTCAAAGCATTTGAACTATTCACACAAGTTTCCCAGTAGATCACTTTTTGGGGTGGATGCACTCTGGTATAGCGTGAACCAGTACCTTTGCGATGTTTTTCAAATCGTGAAGCAATATTCTTTGTCCAACCGGTATAAAAAGAGGAATCCTCACATAATATGATATAGCAATATACAGGTTTATTCATGAAATTACTTTCATCCTATTTTTAGTAATTATTACCCAATTGTCAATTTAGTTATAAAAATTGTCTAAATCAGAATGGTTTTAAAACCCGCCAATTAAGATCCGTAATATACCAGATAATGCTGGTGTCAAAATCATACTAATGAAGTCAAATCCAATCATTGGTAAAACAAATACTAAGATTAACAAAATGATTGGACTGTATTGCTTGATTTTTCCCCACTCATATCGGATCTTTGGGGGAAGAAAATACTCCATCACTTTTTCCCCATCTAAAGGAGCTAATGGAATCAAATTAAAGAGCATTAGTGCTAAATTTATAACGATAAACTCAATAAAAAATTCATATCCAGTGGGAATGATTTTCGATGTTGGGATTTGGTATTGAATTAGCCCTAATCTGACGGGGATTGAAGCAAGGATGGCCATAAGAAGATTCGACAATGGTCCTGCTAGTGACACCCACATGTATGCACTAGGTGATTTTTGACGGAGAATATAAGGATTTACGGGAACTGGTTTTGCCCAACCAAATCCAGCAACCAGGAGCAATAAGCTTCCCATGAGATCAAGATGAACAAGGGGGTTAAGGGTTAATCTACCATGTTCTTTCGGTGTACGATCGCCAAACGCATTCGCTGTAAATGCATGTGAAAATTCATGAATAGTAAATGCGATCACTAATGTGATAATTCTAATAATAAGTTTTGAGATTGATAGACCCAGCATATGACCTTGAGATTCGATTATAACATGGGTGGTATAATCGAACCGTGTTGCCGGAAATAAAATTGAAAGACAAATTAATTTTAAGAAAACCACACCCATGTGGGGGATATGAATGGGAAGTGGTACGGCTTGGTGCGGACATTGGTTTGGTTTGTTGTACCTGTGGACACAAAGTTTTATTATCGCGACGTGAGTTGAATAAGCGACTCAAATCAACCGTCAAAAAAGATGAAATTTCAACGAATGAAAATTAAAAAACCTACTATATTGTTTTTGTTTTCTGATACAGGTGGTGGTCATCGAAGTGCTGCAGAGGCAATTATTGAAGCAATCCACCTTGAATACCCCAACACATACGAAACAAAAATGGTTGATATTTTCAAAAAATACGCACCTTTGCCGCTTAACTATGCCCCAGAAATATACCCTCACTTGTCTAGATATCCACGAATGTGGAAATTAGGATATAAGGTTAGTGACGGCACCAAGCGTATCCGTGCGTTCTATGAATTTATGTGGCCTTATTTGCGTAGAGGTGCACATCAACTCCTTAAGGAAAACCCTGTTGATTTAATAGTTTCTGTTCACCAATTAGTGAACATCCCGGTTTTGAGATTGAGACCGCAGTCATCAACCCCATTTGTTACGGTTGTTACAGATTTGGTTTCGACACATTCTGCCTGGTATCATCCAGGAGCTGATTTGGTAATTGTACCAACCACTCCTGCCAAAGAGAAAGCTATAAAAAGCGGATTACCGAATGAAAAAATTGTCGTTATCGGACAACCAGTTGCTGAGCGATATGCCCATCCCCAGAAGGATAAAGACCAACTTAGAGGAAAATTGGGTTGGAGTCGCGAAAAAATAACAGTGTTGTTGGTTGGTGGTGGAGAGGGAATGGGGAATCTGGAGAGACACGCCAATGAAATTAATTTAGCCAACTTACCTATTCAGCTTATTATCGTCGCGGGACGTAATGAGTCTTTAAAGTCCAGGTTAGAAGCCAAAAATTGGAACATGCCTACCAAGATTTATGGATTTGTTCGGGAGATGCCAGAATTCATGCAAGCTTCTGATATTTTAATCACAAAGGCTGGACCAGGCACCATTAGTGAAGCATTTATAGCCGGATTACCTATGATTCTTTATAGTAAAATGCCAGGCCAAGAGGACGGAAATATTGGGTATGTTGAAAATCAAGGGGCAGGTTTTTGGGCACCTCATCCTGAACAAATGATCACTTGTATAAAGAATTGGTTGTCAAACCCTGAAGAGATGATGTTAGTCTCAATGAGGTCAAAGAAATTAGCAAAGCCTAATGCATCCCGTGAAATTGCCAAGGCACTGGTAAATCAAATTAACTCCTGATTCATACAAAGAAAATAGAAAATAGTATAATAATTTCTATGCCGATATTAGACCCATTTAGCCTTGAATTCTTTAGTAGAAGTTCTGATCAAACGAAACGTCTGGGGAATAGACTGGGAGCAACATTAGTACCTGGAGATATTGTTTGTTTATCGGGAGATTTAGGATCAGGAAAAACCACATTTACACAAGGAATTGCTAAAGGATGGGGATCTTTGGATCAGGTAACAAGCCCAACTTTTGTAATTGTGAACCAATATCAAAAACCAGAAGGTACTATTCTGTACCATATGGATGCTTATCGATTAGAAAATTCAGAAGATGCTTTTTCACTTGATATTGAAAATATGATTTCAAATGGCGCACTAATTATCGAATGGCCAGAGAGGATAAAAGCAGCCATCCCCAGTGAGCATTTGTGGATAGACCTCTCCTGGGTTGATGAATTTCAGCGAAGAATGGTATTCACACCTATTGGAGAAAAGTACCGAACAATATTGTCAGGTTTTCGTCAAAAAGCATTTGGAGGATAATTCACATGTTATTAGCCATTGATAGTTCAACTAAAAATGTGGGAATCGCATTATTTGATGGTTCTCAAGTAGTTGGTGAACTTGTCTGGCAGTCAAGAAACCATCATACGGTTGAATTAGCTCCGGCAATTGATGAACTATTTCATAAATGTGGTGTGGCATATAACCAACTAAAAGGTTTGGCGGTTGCTTCTGGACCCGGTTCATTTACTGCTTTGAGGATTGGGTTTGCGATTGTTAAAGGACTTTCAATCACATTACATATCCCTGCTGTGGCTATCCCATCCCTTGATATTTTAGTGGCTGCTCAACCAATTCGTGATATTCCAATGATCGCTTTACTTCAAGTAGGGAGAGGTCGGTATGCCTTTGGAAAATATGTTTATCAGACAAAGGGTTGGCTTCCATCAGGTGAGTTAGAAATTAAGAAAATTGAAGATTTAGCATCAATGATTGAAGCCACAACTTTCTTCTGTGGCGAAATTGAAGCTGATGATCGTCAATATCTCCTAAAAAATAATAAAAATATAATTCTCTCATCCCCTGTTCAATCATTACGTCGACCTTCTTATCTGGCATATTTAGGGTGGAGAAAAATTAAGTCAGGAAAAATCTCAGATATAAGGTCATTGTCTCCAACTTACATTCACATTTCCAATCCTATCGGATAATTTGGAGATTGAATGAACTTAACTTTTAGAAAAATGTGTCTTGAAGACTTGGAAACTGTAAAAAAGTTGGATAAATTGGCTTTCTCTAACCCTTGGCCTGAAAACTCCATCAAGTATGAATTAGAACAGAATACAAATGCTAGATTGTGGGTTTCGGAATTAGGTGAATTCAATCAAAAAATAATAATATCCTATGCTATTGTATGGGTGATTTTGGACGAAGCACATATTGGAACATTTGCCATTCTTCCTGAATACCAAAATCTTGGTATTGGACAAAAATTTTTAGCTTTCATTAGTATGCAATTACTGGATGAAGACATCAAGAAAATATTCTTAGAAGTCAGGAAATCTAATTTGGCAGCAATTGGATTGTATGAGAAATTAGGGTTTACCATGGATGGTGAAAGAAAGAGATACTATAGTGACAACGGAGAAACTGCAATATTGATGAGCAGTCATATGAGATATCCTGAATTTTACAAGGAAATCATGGATAAGTCCGTTGACGTATCTCATCAAATAAACAAAGAGGTGAATTCATGATGCAAACCTTGTTGGAGATACGACAGAATGTTGAAAAGTGTACAGATTGCGGGTTACATCTCTCTCGGGTTAAATCTGTCCCTGGTGAAGGACCTGTCAATGCTTCCATAATGTTTATTGGGGAAGGCCCTGGGTTTCATGAAAACCAACAAGGGAAGCCATTTGTTGGGCAGGCAGGAAAATTATTAGACGAGTTATTAACAATGGCAGACTTTAAGAGAGAAGAAGTTTTTATTACAAATGTGGTAAAATGCCGTCCTCCAGGAAATCGTGATCCACAGCCAGAGGAATTAGAAGCATGTAGCAAGTTTTTGGATCGTCAAATTGAGTTGATTGATCCGAAAATAATTGTGACTTTAGGTCGTTTCTCCATGGCAAAATTCTTTGGTGCGGTTAAAATAAGTCAGATTCATGGAAAATCCAAGGAAATTGGGGAACGATTAGTTGTTGCGATGTACCATCCAGCAGCTGCGTTACACCAACCAGCATTGAAGAACACTTTGATTGAAGATTTTTCAAGACTGAAGGATTATCTTAAGAATTCAACATTGCCAAATCAAACAAAAGAGGAAGTCGTAAATAAACAAAAACCTAATGAGATCAAAGAGGAAATTGAGGATGACAAGCCAATCCAATTATCCTTATTCTAATTAATGAAGAGGTTATGATGACCAACAAAGAGGAAATTACCAGAAAATTCACGAATAAAGAAGCAAAAATCGCCATTTTAGGTATGGGATATGTAGGTTTACCATTAGCAGTTGTTTTTGCTGAAGCTGGATTTGACGTAACAGGAAT
>CAYSFA010000007.1:0-36441 GCA_964430025.1 uncultured Anaerolineaceae bacterium
TATTGGAAAGAAAGTTGCAATTATTGGTGTTGGCAATGTCATGATGGATATTGCGCGATATTTAATCACAGAAAAACAAGTAGAAGAGGTAACTTCAATTGCTCGCAGAGGCCCTGCAGAAGTCAAATTTACGAAAAAAGAACTGGAATATGTTGTCAAAAATCTTGATATGGATGACTACATGAGAGAAATTAATCGGGTCTCTTCATTAATGACATCCTTAGGACAGAACCCAATGGAGTCGGTTGGTTTTATCCAGGAAGCATTACCAAATGCTGAGGAAACAAATTCAGAGTCAGTATTTCGAATTAAATTTCTCGCATCTCCTGTAAAGATACTTGGCAATGAAGACGGCGAAGTTTCTGCACTTGAGTTGGAAGAAAACACGCTAATTATCGAAAACGAAAAATTGAAAGCCAAGGGAACTGGTAGCATGCATTTATTAAATGTGGACACTGTGATCTTTGCTATCGGCGATTCGATTGACCCGAATTTTGGTTTACCAATCGATGGGACTGAATTTGTAAAAAATCCTAAACCAAGATTCCCGATTGATGGTATTTCCTATGAAAGTTTTGATCCAGTCTCCTTAAGAATCATAGAGGATGTGTTTCTGGCAGGATGGGCGAGAAAAGCTAGTGAAGGGTTAGTGGGGAATGCTCGCAGGGATGGGGTAAATGCCGCTCAGGTTGTGGATGAATATCTCAAAACATTGACAACTTCATCAAATGGCACGGAACAATCAATTCAAAATTTCCTCCGAAAAAGACATGATACGGTTGTTAATAAAAATGACCTCCAATTATTGTTGGAGGAAGAGACAAAAATAGCTGCTCAAAAAGGATTGGAATTTTATAAATTTTCTTCCAATGAAGAAATGCTTTCGGTTATTAGCCGAAAGGAAATTTCGATCTAATCATCAGTTTTCACAATACGATGACAGTTACCTGTAAATGGTACTGTTTGAATCTGACTGGGGATTTTGATAAACTAAAAATACAATTTAATAACTGGTTGGAGATATTCCAACCAGGAAAATTTATTAAGGAGGAGAATGAATGGAATTATCCAGTGATCTGAAAAAAGAAATGTACTGGATGATGTTGCTTTCGCGTCGCCTTGATGAACGAGCCTGGGTGTTACATCGTCAAGGAAAAATCGCATTTCATATATCTGGGATTGGCCATGAAGCAGCGCAAGTAGGAGCAGCTTTTGCCTTAAGAAAAGGGGAAGATTGGGTAACCCCATATTATAGAGATTTAGCGTTGATGATAAGTTTAGGGTTAACCTGCGAAGATTTTATGTTGAGTTTGATGGGGAAAGCAGGTGAACCAAGTTCAGGGTCACGCCAGATGCCGAGTCACTTTAGTCTACGAAGTGTGAACGCGGTCAGTCATTCTGCACCAGTGGCAACTCAAGCAGTCCATGCCGCTGGAATTGGTTTGGCTATCAAGCTAAAAAAAGAAAAAAAGGTCGTCTTAACGACTATTGGAGAAGGCTCCACTTCTCAAGGTGAATGGTATGAAGGAGTCAATTGGGCAGCTGTTCATCAGTTACCTGTGATTTTCATTGTTCAAAACAATCAATATGCGATTTCTGTCCCTCCGGAAATGCAAATGGCTGTTAAAAGTTCAGCAGATAAAGCCTGTGGTTTGGGTTTACCCGGGCAAACATTTGATGGAACAGATGTGTTCGGTTTTTATGAATTGATATCTGAATTGGTTGAAGACGCAAGAAATGGAAAAGGACCTGCATTGGTGGAAGCAAAAATGTATCGAATTACTCCCCATTCCTCCGATGATGATGATCGTACTTATAGATCACGTGAAGAAGTAGAAGAAAATAAAAAACATGATCCTATTCTGATAACACAGAAACGACTTCTGGATGAAGGAATTTATACCGAAAAAGATCTGGAGGAATTGGATAAAAAGGCAAAACAAATGGTAACCGATGCTGTTAAATTCGCGGAAGAAGCTCCTTATCCTTCCGCGGAAGAAGCAGCTTATCCAGTGTATGTTGAGGAGGTGCCAAATGCCTGAGATCACTATGGTAGATGCAATTCGTGATGCGATGGATGAAGAGTTGGCACGAGATGATAATGTGTTTATTGTTGGAGAAGATGTTGGTCAGCGCGGTGGAGTTTTTCGCGCTACTGTAGGGCTGTTTGATAAATATGGTGAAGATCGCGTGATTGATTCCCCGCTGGCAGAACTTTCAATTGTCGGTGTAGGAATTGGGGCAGCATTATATGGCATGAAACCAATTTGTGAAATCCAATTTGCTGATTTCATTTATCCTGCATTCAATCAAATTGTCAGTGAAGCAGCTAAAATGACTTATCGTTCGAATGGTTCCTGGACTGTTCCAATGGTGATTCGTGCTCCGTATGGTGGTGGCATTGGGGGTGGTTTGTATCATTCTCAGAGTGTGGAAGGATTTTTTACACATATTCCTGGGTTAAAAGTGGTTATTCCATCCAATCCCTATGATGCTAAAGGCTTATTGAAGTCTGCAGTTAGAGATCCGAACCCTGTTATTTTTCTCGAGCCTAAAAAGGGCTATCGATTAATAAAAGGAGAAGTGCCCGAAGGAGAATTTCTGGTTCCCATTGGCCCTGCAAAAACAACCAGGGAAGGGGACGACCTGACAATTTTTGCGTATGGAATGATGCATTATTACGCCTTACAAGCTGCAGAACAATTGGAAGAGGATGGCATTTCTGTGGAAGTAGTAGACTTGAGAACGCTTTATCCAGTGGATAAGGAAGCGATTCTTTCCTCAGTCAAAAAAACTGGCAAAGCCTTAATTGTTCATGAGGATAATTTAACGGGTGGATATGGCGGTGAAATTGCGGCTATTATTGCAGAACATGCCTTTGAATATCTGGATGCTCCGGTTCGCAGGTTGGCGAGTCCGGATGTGCCAGCGGTTCCTTTCAGTCATCCTATGCAGGAATGGTTCATGGTAAATACAGAAAAGATTTACCATTCAGCCCTCGAATTAGCGAAATATTAAAAGGAGAATGGTATGCCAGAAAAAGTTATCATGCCTCAATTGGGTGAGTCAGTGGTCGAGGGAACAGTGGTTAAATGGTTGGTAAAAGAAGGTGATCGAATTGAAGAATTTGATTCAATCATTGAGGTTGAATCTGCAAAGGTTAATACAGAAATTCCCAGCCCGGCAAGTGGCGTTCTGTTGAAAGTGCTGGTTGAAGAAGGTACGACGGTTAATGCCGGAACCATTTTAGCCTGGATAGGTGAACCAGGTGAACAAATACCTTCCGGTGGTGGAGAAAGTCAGATTGAAGGAACTCAACCTGATCTACCCAAAAAATCCCAGGATAAATCAGAAGTTCAGGCAACTGGCAGAGATCGGGATCTTGGCTTTATTTCTCCAGTCGTAGCTAAATTAGCCCAAGAATTCAATGTTGATTTACATCAGGTTAAAGGTACTGGAAATAATGGCAGAATCACCAAGAAAGATGTTCTGGATTACATTAATTCAAAACCATCTGATGATGTGGATACTCCAGCCTGGGAAACCCCTGGAGAAGGTGATTTGTTCCGTCCTACTGAATTACAATTCCCTGACCGTGTAAAATCTGTAAAACCTGATAGCAAAAAGGAAATTCCGAGCCAAACACTAAAGGAGAGTAAAGAATTATCCGGTGGTGATCGAATGTTGCCATTAAGCAATATGCGAAAAGCGATTGCAGCGCATATGGTTATGAGCAAACAAACTTCCCCGCATGTTACCACTGTCATGGAAGCTGATTTACAAAAAGTTGTCCAACATAGAGAGAAAAATAAAGACACTTTTGCTCAACAGGGAATTCGTTTGACCTACACTGCTTATTTCATCTCAGCAATAGCCTATGCCCTTAGAATGTACCCGTTGGTAAATTCAAGTTGGTCTGAAAATGGATTGGTTATCAAGAACGCCATCAATATTGGGATGGCCACTTCGTTGGATGATGCTGGGTTAATCGTGCCAGTTATAAAAAATGCTGATCAATATTCCTTGTCAGGATTGGCAAAGGTTATCGAAGATTTAGCTAATCGGGCCAGAAATCAACAATTGAAGCCTGATGAGGTTCAAGGTGGTACCTTCTCCATCACGAACCATGGAACGGCAGGTTCACTTTTTGCTACACCAGTAATTAACCAACCTCAGGCTGGGATTCTAGGTGTTGGTGCTATAAAGAAACGAGTGGTGGTTATCAATGATGCCATCGCGATTCGACCTATGGTTTATTTGTCATTTGCGTTTGATCATCGCATTCTGGATGGTTCAACAGCAGATAATTTCCTTGCGAACATCGTTTCCGTATTGGAAGATTGGCATTAATGAATGAGTGTGAGTAGAATTAGAGCGATAAATATTTGTAAAGAAAATGATTTTTCCATTGTAGAGGAGTGCTATGAGTGAATATGATGTTGTTGTGCTGGGGGCAGGTCCTGGTGGATATGTCGCTGCGATTCGGGCATCGCAATTAGGGTTGAAAACCGCCATTATTGATAAAGAGTGGTTAGGTGGTGTCTGTTTAAATGTTGGATGTATTCCTTCCAAAGCCCTTCTAAAAAATGCTGATATTGCCCATACGCTTCGCAAAGGATCCAAAGAGTTTGGTTTTTCCTTTGATAATCTCGAATTGGATTATTCGGTGGCTGTAAAGCGAAGCCGTCAGGTATCTAATCGCCTTACAAAAGGTGTTGGTTTTCTAATGAAGAAAAACAATGTCGATGTGATTATGGGCACAGGAAAACTCATCGCAAAGAACCAAATCGAAGTTAAATTGGAAGATGGCCAGGTACAGGTAGTTACTGGAAAGAACATAATCATATCTACTGGGGCATATTCAGGCTTGATTCCTGGATTGGCTGCCGATGGAGAAAAGGTTCTAACTTATAAAGAAGCTATCCTGCAAACTCATCGACCAGATTCGGTTGTGATCATTGGTGCGGGAGCAATTGGCGTTGAGTTCGCGACAATATGGAATAGCTATGGCACTGATGTAACTATCGTAGAAATGTTACCAAGATTGGTGCCGTTGGAAGATGAAGAAATTGGTCTGGAATTGGAGAAGTCTTTCAAGAAGGATGGCATTAATTCTTTAACTGGCCACAAAGTTGAAAAAGTTGAAGTGGTTGAGAATGGCGTTGAAGTGACCGTCTCACAAGGAGATCAGACGAAATTGTTGAAAGCGGACCAGGTTCTGGTTGCCATAGGATTTAAACCAAATAGCCGTGATCTTGGCCTGGAAGAAGTTGGTGTGGAAACAGACAAACGTGGTTTTATCCAGATTGATGATCGCATGGCAACCAATGTGTCGGGTATATGGGCGATTGGTGATGTCACCGGCAAATTATTACTTGCGCACGTAGCCAGTGCACAAGCGATTGTTTGTGCCGAAAATATTGCCGGAGTCGAAACCGTAAAATTAAATTACACAATGATGCCGCGCGCGACTTACTGCCATCCACAGGTTGCTTCTTTCGGTTTTACGGAAGCCCAAGCCAAGGATGAAGGGTATGAAGTTAAAGTTGGAAAATTCCCCTTTCAGGTAAATGGGAAATCTTTAGGATTAGGAAATTCAGCCGGATTTATCAAAATAATTACCGATCAAAAATATGGTGAAATTCTTGGCGCGCACATGATAGGTCCAGAGGTGTCAGAATTATTACCTGAATTAACGCTTGCCCAGAGTATGGAACTGACTGCTGAAGAGATAGCCAGAAATGTACACGCTCACCCCACCTTGAGTGAAGTTATTATGGAAGCGGCTCATGGGATTGTGGGAGAAACAATTCATATCTAGTCAGAATTAATAGAATCATGAGGCTTTGTGGTCAATCACAGAGCCTCTTTTTTATTTGCAAACATCATTCAGGATACTACGCTAATAAGGGCTTATGCTATAATTTTTTACCATAACCAGAAGATGTATTACTAAACACCATTCAATGAACAATTGGATTTGATAAAGGGATAAGAATGCTCAATAAGATTGCCAAAGTTTTTGGATATGACCCGCAAAAAAAAGAAATAGAAGAAACCGCCGAGCTTGCACGTCAGATAACCGAATTAGAACCAGTTTTTGAAAAGTTGTCGGACGACGCTTTATTTAAGAAGAGCGAAGAATTCAAACAAAGGTATGCAGATGGCGAGACGCTGGATGACTTGCTCCTGGAAGCCTATGCCACTGTAAGAGAGGTCAGTAAAAGAACCTTAGGATTACGACCATTTGATGTGCAGATGATTGGTGGAATTACGTTACATCGTGGAAAAATTGCTGAAATGCGCACAGGTGAAGGAAAGACACTGGTAGCAACCTTACCTGTTTATTTGAATGCCATTACTGGCAAAGGGGTTCATGTTGTAACCGTGAATGATTATCTGGCGAGACGTGACGCACGTTGGATGGCACCGATATATACCAGTTTAGGGTTATCAGTTGGTGTATTGCAAATGGCAAGTCGAACGGAGAACGGCCGCAAAGCATTCATTGTCGATTTAGAGAAGATCTCTTCCATTGAGGATCAAAATCAATTGATTATGGTAAACCGAAAGCAGACATACCAATGCGATGTGGTGTATGGTACAAACAGTGAGTTTGGTTTTGATTATTTGAGAGACAATCTGGCTAACCGCCTGGACGATCGGGTACAACGGGGACATTATTATGCGATCATCGATGAAATTGACAATATTCTCATTGATGAAGCGCGTACCCCATTGATTATTTCCGGACCAGCTTCGGATGAAACTGAGTGGTATGTTCGGATGGCTCAAATTGTCCGCCAATTAAACCCTGAAGATTATGAGATCAGTGAAAAAGATCGTTACGTGAACTTGACAGAATTAGGCGAGGCGCATGTTGAAGAGTTATTACAAATGCCACTTAGAGACCCGGAAAGACCGGAGGATATCACCCCGGAACAAGCCAGGATATTAGGATATCTCGAACAGGCACTCAAAGCGCAGCATTTGTTCCGACGTAACAAAGATTATCTAGTCCAAGGTGGCAAGGTGGTGATTGTAGATGAATTCACTGGCCGGTTAATGCCAGGACGGCGCTGGTCTGAAGGATTGCATCAAGCGGTTGAAGCAAAAGAGAACGTAAAAGTAGAACCTGAAAATGTTACCTACGCTACCATAACTATTCAGAATTATTTCAGAATGTACGAAAAACTTGCTGGTATGACCGGTACAGCTGAAACTGAGTCTGAAGAATTCCACAAAATATATAATCTAGAAGTTCTGCCGATTCCAACAAATCTTGAATTTCGAGCATTTGGAAAAGATTCTCCGATGATTTCTATCGATGAGAAAGATCAGGAAGGTTATAAATTTACCTATTACGCTTATCGGGATGATATCAACAAAAAACCTGTATTTTACAAAAGAAAAGATTTTCCGGATGTAGTTTATCGTACCGAAGAGGCCAAATTAAGAGCGATCGGTAAAGAGGTTACTTATTTCCATATCTTAGGAAGACCCCAATTAATTGGTACAACTTCTGTGGAATTATCGGATCGGTTATCAGATAGGTTATCTGCAGAATCCGTTCGAAGATTATTGCAAACATTGTTAATCCGGGATGCCTGGATGCGAAAAAACAATCGAGAGATTATCGATCAAAAAGTTCCCGAATTAGAATTCCTGAATGAAAAACTATCTGATTTAAACATCTCCCAAATGAGAAAGTATGCCAGGGATATTGGTTTAGAATCAATCAATCTTCAAGACCCAGAAAACTTAAAACAGTTATTAGAAATCTTCGAGTTACCAGAAAATTATTCCTCCCGTTTGAATGATGTGTTACAAGGTGGTATTCCTCACCGAGTACTTAACGCTCGTAAACATGATGAGGAGGCGTTGATCATCAACAAGGCTGGTGCATTTGGTGCAGTAACAATCGCCACCAACATGGCCGGCCGTGGAGTAGACATTAAATTAGGTGGGGAAATTAGCGAAGAGATTCAGGCTGACATTGCCCGGGTTTTAAGAAAAAATAATATTGATCCGTATTCTCTCAGGGATGAAGAAAAACGACAATTATTGAAAAAAATGGATTCAGAACAATATGGTATTTATATGGAATCAGTGAATTCATTTTTACAATCAATGGACGAGATGGAAAGTGTTCGTGCGCTTGGTGGATTACATGTTGTTGGTTCAGAACGACATGAAGCCCGGCGTATTGATAACCAGCTGAGAGGTCGTGCTGCCCGTCAGGGAGACCCTGGTTCCTCCAGATTCTATCTTTCTTTGGAAGATGAATTGATGAGGTTGTTCGGAGGACTACAGGTTGAAAACCTCATGAGTCGATTTAATGTGGATGCCAATATTCCTATTGAATCAGGGATTGTGGGGCGATTGGTTGAGCAATCCCAACAACGGGTAGAAGGTTCGAATTTTGATGTTCGTAAACATTTGCTCGAATATGATGATGTCCTCAACATGCAACGGCAGCGAATTTATTCCCAACGCGATCGGGTATTCACTAAAGAAGATCTAACTGAAGACATAATGGAAATGGTTAGACTGGATATCGAACAGCGAGTGAGCACTGCAATGGCAGATGATGAAGGACCATGGAAATTAATCGCTTATTTGGCTGATATTCAACCCTCGATTGATTATGAAGGTATTTTTTATCCGGCTTTTCATCTTAGGGTTTTAGTGGAAGAGTATCGCCAGATTATAGGGGAAATTCCTGCAGAAAAGGGAAAAGTTAAATCCTTCTTATTGAAAATTGCCGAAGAAAGTTTGAATGCTGAGATCAATCACGCATTGAATAGTTCTCAAAAATTCCTGGAAAGAGTGGAAGATTCAATTCAAACACAAAAATTAGAAAAAATGGATTCTTTGGATTCATTTTTCGCCGGTTTGCAAGAAGCTAATAAACTTGAACCCAAAAAACCTCAACAAGTTATACAAGAAATATCCAATCTTGTTCGAATTCCCATTCAGCTCAATCAAAGACAGATCCAGGATTTATTGGAAGGATCAGATGAAGTTGAAGATGAGATCCGGGAACAGGTAATCATATTCTTGTTGAATTTAAACATCTCGAGGGTGGTCGGTACTTTTGCCTTGCGATTCCCTACATTAGATGTAAAACCTGCTGAATTTCAAGGAAAAGATTGGGATGAATCAGTCGATATTCTATTAGATGCTGTTGATGATGCATTTTCAAAACAAAAATCAACGCTATTAGGGGAACAAGGCCAATTGGCAATAGATATTGATAATTGGCTTAGGCAAATTGGAAACGATTTGTTGGAAGAAAACGAACTTTATCGATTAATGATCTCACTCGTACAGGGAAGCCGCCTGGCTTTTGATCGAAAAACCCATCGACAAATTAAGCAGCGTTACTCCCGCTTGAATTATGTGTATTTGGCAGCTTTAGTAGTACAGAAGATGGATGCTCTTCAAATAAAAGAGGACGTACTAAAGCATTTGGAGTTTGCATTGGAAAGCATGAAATCTGTATGGGGAAGATTTGAAATTAATCGATTGAGCCTTAACCAGGTTGCAATTGAGAATATCGAAGAGAAGACCAAGAACCGTTTAAAAGAAGAGTTTGGAGAAGAGGAATATCTCAAATATGCAATGATACCTGTTTCCGAATTAGCGGGAGATCAAAAGAATATCATCGCAGATGTTTTAGGAAAACGAATCCGAAACGAAATTAATCGCGAGCTGCTTTTATCGATCATTTCTCAAATGTGGGTGGAGTATCTGACCAAAGTTGAAGCTTTAAGGGTTTCAATCGGCTTGGAAGCTTATGGGCAAAGAGACCCCCTGGTACAATATAAAGGAAAAGCATCTGAGTTATTCAAGAGCCTTCTGGTCGATATTCGTTCTGCCCTGGTTAATCGGATATTTACTTATCGACCTACCAGTCGGGTAAATGCTGCAATTGAAAAGGAAAAACCAATTGAAGCAGAAATCGAAGTTGCCGTTGAACAAGGAGAAACAGAAACCACCAAAAAGAAACGAAGAAGAAAACGGCATTAATTTAATAAAATGGATCGATTTTCAGGCAAAATTTCCCCTTTACGAATGCTTAATGTGTGAAAGCTTGCCAAGAATGAAATTCTTTCATATAATTTGAAAATCTTTAATATTGGAGTATGTAGATCCTATGGAGCAAAAAGACACCAAACTCGAGCAAGGGAAAAATGAGAATTCAATGGAAGACAATATGGCTTCTTTGCTTGAGCAAGAAGGAATTGAAATAGATTTTCCTCAAGCTGGAGAAACAAGGCAAGGAGTAATTGCCAGCATTTCTTCTAATCAGATTTTAGTAAGTGTTGGAGCCAAATCTGAGGGTATTATCACCGGTCGTGAATTCGACGCAATCCCTCAGGAAGAATTGGAAAAACTGTCTGTTGGACAGGAAATTTGGGTTTATGTTTTAACCCCTGAAGACTCACATGGCAATTTGATGTTGTCATTAATGCGAGCTTTAGAAGAAAAATCCTGGATAACGGCAGAAGAACTATTGAAAACCAAAGGTTCCTACAGCAGTAAGATTCAAGGTTACAACAAAGGTGGCTTGATTGTTCCATTAGAAGGATTAAATGGGTTTGTTCCTGCTTCTCAAATCAGTCTCTCTCGAAGGGCAGGTTTGGTAGGTGATACTCCTGAAAAACGCTGGAGCCCAATGGTTGGCGATGAGATCGATGTGTGTGTGATTGAAGTTGATCGTGAACGACGTCGATTAATCCTTTCCGAACGTGCGGCCAGCAGTGAAACTCGCGAATCTGTAAAAGACAAAATCCTAAGCGAGTTAAAAGAAGGTGATGTTCGCACTGGAAAAGTAACCAGTTTGGCTGAATTTGGTGCGTTTGTTAACATCAATGGTGCCGATGGTTTGGTACATCTCTCAGAAATTTCATGGGATCGCATTCAGCATCCGACCGAAGTTCTTAAGGTTGGCCAGGAAATCAAAGTAAAGATTATCAATATTGACCGTGAGAAGAAAAGAATTGGCCTGTCCATTCGCCAAATGCTGGAAGATCCATGGGTTGATCGCATTGCCAGATATGAAGTTGGACAATTACTGGAAGGGACAATCACTCGCTTAACTAAATTTGGTGCGTTTGCCCGAATTGAAGAAGATCTGGAAGGTTTAATTCACATCAGCGAAATTAGTGAACGAAGAATAGAACATCCCAAAGAAGTTCTCAAAGAAGGTGAGACAGTCACATTACGCGTTATCAAGATTGAACCAGAGAACCATCGGGTAGGATTAAGCATTCGACGTGTGGATTCGATGGCTTTCGCGGAAATGGACTGGAAGACCCTCGAAGATATTTTGCTCGATGAAGTTGAAATGGATGATGAAGAGGTTTCAGAAGAACCTAAAGTTGTCAAAGAATCTCCTGTAGTTGTTGAACCTGTAGCTGAAGCAAATGAAAAATCAGCCGAAGTAGAGACTGAAACTAAAGAAGAAACCGAAACCGAAGAATCTGACAAAGAATAATTATTTATTGGAAACATGGAAAAGCGTACCTGCGGGTACGCTTTTTATTTTTGACTTAATGGGAAAACTCACAAATCATGGTTATAATTACAAATGAATTATGATGATTGGTAATAAAAGATGATGCATAATAGGTGTGTTGCATGACGGTGCAAGAGATTGACAAGGAAAAACATCAAAATAAGGAATCTCAAAAAGGGGTCCCATTTTTAAGAATTCGAATTGGATTGGTTTTAACGATCCTGGGATTTCTTTTGTTTCTGTTAGGGGCCAGACCATCATTATTCGGACTAGATCGAAGTCCTGTTATTGGATTCGTGCAAATTGGTATTTTTTTAGTGGGGTTGGCTATCATGTGTGTTGGTGGTTACATCAGTATGATGGCATTATGGAATAAAGAAACACCAAGTATTCTGGCAGATATTGGATTAAGGTTGGTCGCAACCGGATTCGTGATTGCAGTGTTTGCGGGAATGGCGGATGTTTTTGGTTTTGGGAGTCATCCTTTACCGGAAGTGCCTTATTTTGGTGGTTGGCAAACCAGAGGGGTAGAAATTGGACAGGCAATCATTGCGATTGGATTTTTATTCATGATCCCTTATAAACCAAAGAAATAAATTCCAGAAAACCCATTCAAAATTAGTTATATTTATTTATAAAAGTTGTTTAGATTTCATTAATATTGCTTACAGTGATCTTGACACTTAAATTTTACTTTGTTATGATCACCTCAATGAGGTAAAAAATAATGAGTGATAAAAATCAACAGGATGAATTTGGATTAGAAAAAAATAACGATTCACCTGAAAAAGACAGATCGATAAGAACAATTTGGGAAAATGTAGTAAAAGTTGGGTTAGGGGATGTGAGTATGCGCGTAGGTACTATAATCGCTTCCATTGCCCTAATTCTATTTGTTGTGTGGGTGATGGGAAGGTTTTATCTGCGTGGTGAAATTTCCGAAACCCAGGCTGCTGCAAATTTAGAAGCAATTACCCCAACGGCTACATTATCCATCCAATTACCTGAATTTGTAATGCCGGATCCGGAATTCTCCACGGTTTCCTTGGAGAGAATTACCAATATCAACACTACTTTACCGGAAAAACCAAGATATGAAATCACCCAATATACGGTTGTTGAAGGGGATACCGTCTTTGGAATTGCTGAAAAATATAATCTTAATCCCTCTACGATTCTCTGGGGAAATCTATATGTTTTAGGGGATGATCCTCACCGATTAATCGCTGGGATTGAAATCAATATTTTGCCACAGGATGGTGTTCTCCACCGTTGGAGTGCTGGAGAAGGATTAAATGGTGTCGCAAAATATTATGAGGTCCCCCCTGAAGTGATTATAAATTGGCCGGGTAATCATCTTAATGCTGAAGAAGTTGGAGATTTTGCTGCTCCAAATATTGAACCTGGAACCGATCTTTTCGTTCCTGGTGGCGCTCGTGACTTCATTACCTGGAGTTCTCCTCGAATTACCAGGGACAATCCGGCTGTCGCGAAGAATATTGGACCTGGTGCCTGTGGAGTGATTATGGATGGCGCGGTAGGCATTGGAACTTTCATTTGGCCAGCTCCCCAACGGTTCATTTCCGGTTATGATTACACAACTGATACGAATCATTTCGGAATTGATATTGGGGGGTACTTAGGAGATCCTTTGTATGCTGCAGACAACGGTGTTGTCGTGTATTCAGGATGGAATAATTTCGGTTATGGATACATGGTTGTAATTGATCATGGTGGTGGATGGCAAACGTTGTACGCACATATGAGTGAAATTTATTATGGATGTGGCAACTCAGTATATCAAGGTGATGTAATTGGTTTGATGGGAAGTACTGGGAATTCATCGGGACCACATTTGCATTTTGAAATGCGTCATGACACTTATGGTCGTGTAGATCCAAAACAATTCTTACAATAATTGAAAAAGTTCAAATCAATGACCGTCTTGGAATTCTTCTAAGACGGTCATTTAATATTCCAGGTGGGTATAATAATAAAGAGGTTAAGATGCGAACAATTAGCGAAATACGACCATCACCGATTGCCGGTCATTGGTATAGTGGAATTCCACATGTTTTACGAGAGGAAATTTCACAATATCTCCAGAATGTAAAACCACTTCAGATAGAAGGGAATGTGGTTGGTCTGGTTGCCCCTCATGCTGGTTATCGCTATTCAGGGCAAACAGCAGCCTTCGCATATAAAACCGTGGAAGGCAACTCTTTCGATCTGGTGGTTCTATTGTCACCTTATCATCAATACCACCCAGCATCAGTATTGAGCACTAAACATAATTATTATCAAACTCCATTAGGAGATATACCTGTAGATCATGAATTACTAGACGTCTTTTTTAATAAAAATGTTGAAAAACAAGGCCTGGAAGGAGTCAAAATTGCTCATGATCAGGAACATTCTTTGGAGATCGAACTACCTTTCTTGCAGGTTTCTCTGCACAGCGATTTTCAGTTATTACCTTTGATGATAAGAAATGTAGACTCAAAAATTGCTGAAGAAATCGGTGTTATCCTGGCTGATTGTGTAAAAGACAAAAATGTATTAATAGTCTGTTCAACCGATCTTTCGCATTTCTATTCCCAACAACAAGCAGAAAAGTTTGATTTGCACATGTTACAACAAATTCAAACACTTTCCACGAAAAATATTTATGAAGCCGAAGCCAGAAAGTTGGGATTTGCATGTGGGTTAGGTGCAGTGATGGTGGGTGTTCAAGCTTGTAAATTGTTAGGTGCTAACCAAGCTGAGATCCTTCATCATTCAACCTCAGGGGAAATCACTGCTGATTTTTCTTCTGTTGTGGGATATGGATCAGTAGTGTTTCTTCACAACCAACCGTTGGTGAACTAATGGCGAAATTTGCCCAAGTTATTGTAAATATTCCAGGGATAGAAGGAGTATTTGATTACTCCATTCCTGAAGAATTTGAACATGATTTAGAAGTTGGAGCGTTGGTTACCGTCCCTTTCGGAAGGCAAATCGCGCAAGGGATTATCCAATCATTTGTTGATACACCACAAGTTCCCAGGACTAAACCAATCGATAGCGTGATCGATAAACATGCTGTTGTTACCAAAGAACAACAAGTCCTGGCAAAGTGGATAGCGCAAGAAACCTTATCTTCGATTTCAGCTTGTTATCAATTGATGTTGCCACCTGGGCTCAGCCAGGAAGTGGATAGCCTTTATGTCCTTTCAGATATGGAAGTGACAAATCCACTTTCACCTTTACAAAGAAGAATCGTCGGCAAATTGAAGGAAAATGGTGCAATGCGAGGATCACAGCTCAATCACGCCTTTAGCCGAGTTCATTGGAAAGAAGCCATTCGCCCTTTGATTCGAATTGGGTTAGTGAAATCAGAAACCTACCTTTCACCACCACGAGTGCAAGCCAAAAAAGTCCGTACTTTGCATTTGAAGATAAGACCTGAAGAAATCGACGAAAAAATTGAAAATATTGGTCGCCCAGGTTCCGCAAGAGAACGACGAAAACAAATTCTCAACCTGCTAAGTGGTCATCCGGAAGGACTAGAGCTCTCTCTGATTTCGATGACACTTGATGCTAACAACGGAGATTATCAAAAATTAGCAGAAGGAGGATTGGTGTTTTTCGGTGAAAAGGAAATTATCCGTGATCCGATGGATGATTTTGAATCTATCGTTCATTCCCCGCCAATCCTGACAGAAGATCAACTTAGAACCTGGGAAAAAATTAAAACTTTTTTCCAAACCAATGACATTCAAAAACCAATTCTGTTACATGGTGTTACTGGTAGTGGGAAAACAGAACTGTATTTACAGACAGTAAAGTTGGTGTTGGAAGAAAATAAAACAGCACTCATTTTGGTTCCGGAGATCAGTCTCACCCCGCAAACAGTGAAACGCTTCGAAGCCAGATTTCCTGGCGTTGTCAGTATCATTCATTCCCAAATTTCCCCCGGAGCACGCTTCGATACATGGCGACGCATTCGTAGTGGAGAAATAAAAGTAGTTGTCGGACCACGATCAGCACTTTTTTCTCCTCTGGGAAACCTAGGGGTCATCATTGTGGATGAATGCCATGATGATTCTTACGCACAGGATGATATCAGTCCTCGTTATAATGCCATCCGGGTTGCGGAGGAATACGCGAGGATCCATTCTGCATTATTAATTTATGGAAGTGCTACCCCGGGGATTGAGATGATGTACAGAGCCAAAGTGGATCATTGGCACTTAATGACTCTTCCGTTACGAATTTTTGCCCATTCAGACGAGATACGTTCCCAATTAAATGGAAAAATGAAGAACGAAACAATCACCTCACTTCCACTTCCGGAGGTGAAAATTGTTGACATGCGTGATGAGCTAAAACTAGGCAATCGTTCAATATTCAGCCAACCCTTACGAACCCTCCTGGAACAAACACTTGACCAAAAACAACAAGCAATCTTGTTCTTAAATAGGAGGGGGGCGGCAACCTATGTTTTTTGCAGAAATTGTGGTTATCGTCTGGATTGTCCTAAATGTGATATTCCGTTAACCTTTCATGCGGATTCTGATAATCTCCTCTGTCACCATTGTGGTTACACAAGGCAATCGCCAAAAACATGTCCCGATTGCAATAGTAGTCAGATTCGCCAATTTGGGATTGGAACAGAAAGGGTCGAGCAGGAAGTCAATAAATTATTCCCTCAGTCTAAAGTCATTCGTTTGGATTCCGGAATAACCCGTCAAAAGGGAATCCATGAAATTTTGTTACAGCAATTCGCAGAAAGGAAAGCTGATATTCTGGTAGGAACCCAAATGCTGGCAAAGGGAATTGACTTCCCGTTTGTCACTCTGGTGGGAGTGGTTTTAGCGGATGTTGGTCTTTCTTTACCTGATTTTCGCGCATCCGAACGAACTTTTCAATTATTAACCCAGGTAGCCGGACGAGCTGGTAGAAGTCCTTTAGGGGGAAAAGTAATCTTCCAAACATATCAACCTGATGAATATTCCATCAGGTTGGCAGCCAGACATGATTTTGAAGGTTTTTACCAGCAGGAACTACATTTTCGAGCAAATCTACATTATCCACCATATTCTCGCCTGATTCGATTGGAATTCAGACATCAAAACGAAAATGAATGTAAGTTAATCGCGGAAAGAATGGCAGACAAAATTAAGTATTGGATTGATGATGAAAAATTTAACCAGACTTCTGTGATTGGGCCGGTGCCTTGTTTTTATGCGAAGTTAAATGCAATTTATCGTTGGCAAATAATTATCCGTGGACCAGATCCCATAAAATTGTTGCGAGGAAAAGACTTAGGGGATTCAATTGTCACAGTTGATCCGGTCACGATACTTTAATAAAAAAAGAGGTTTTGCTTGAAGGGCAAAACCTCTTTTTGTAATCTTATATTTTTATGGAAGCACAAAATGAGGGTTCAAGAAACCACCCATGTAGCGAACTTCAAAGTGGAGATGTGCTCCTGTAGAATTTCCCGTACTTCCAGCGTATCCAATGACCCCACCCTGGTACACACTCGCTCCACAACGAGTATTGATAGAACTCAGGTGGGCATAAAGGGTTTGATAGCCATTGCCATGGTCAATCATAACCATATTGCCATAACCACCGCTGATACCACCCGCATAAACTACTACCCCATTATCAGCAGCATACACGTAATCACCAGTCATCGCACCGATATCGATGGCTAAGTGACCAGACCAATATTCATTTCCAGAGATATGGCGGTTATTTGTAGGCCAGATGAATACACCAGACCCATAAGCACCACCTGCTGAGGTATCACAAGCGCCTGGAATAGTACTATTGACACCGGCTGGACCTCGTGGAATGGTGGGTACCACCCACTGTTGAAATTCTCTTTGACCACCAGGGATCATCACGTAAGTTTCAGGTTCGATGACTGGATTAGTGCGATCAATTTTATTAGGAGTCCAGTCCAGGATCGCATCCATATCCACTTTAAATTTTCCAGCAACGGATTCAAGTGTATCGCCATTTTCCCATTTGTAATAGACACCATTGGTTGGAGGAATTCTTAATTCATTCCCAACGGTGATCATATGGGGATCATCATTCATGGTATCTTTGTTTGCCCATAAAATTGTTTCCGGGGAGATATCAAAGAATTGAGCGATTCCGAAGACCGAATCGCCGGATTCAATTGTATACACTGTTGCTTCTGTTCGAGCACGTGTTGGAATTATTGTAACGGGATTAGCATACCGAATTAATGCAAAATCATTATCAATGGATTGATATTCCGGTAAACCTGCTGGAGCAGATTCCTCCGAAGCGTTGGAAAAATCATTACTTTCTGGGGACCAGGTAGACTGAGCTGGTTTGAAGAATTGGACCGCAACAAAAATAAGAAGGGCTACCATCATAAGTGCTAGCCCCCAAAAAACAATTGATAATATTTTATTTTGTTCAGTAATATCTTTAGATTCTACTGTTTTTTCAAATTTCACATATCCTCCGTAAGACTCTCCAAGAATTCTACATTATTTTTCGTTTTTGACAAGCGTTGTAGAATTGCTTCGGAGGCTACGGATGTATCCATACCTGCCCCTTGAGGGGGATTCGATATCATTTGTAGGTACATTCTGCGCATTACCCAGACTCTTTGAAGGACATCCGGGCTTATTAATAAATCTTCTCGACGTGTAGATGATTTCTCGATATCAATAGATGGGAAAATTCTTCTTTCCTGAAGTTTTCTGGATAAATGCAATTCCATATTCCCAGTTCCTTTAAATTCTTCATAGACAACATCATCCAAACGTGAACCTGTATCAACCAGGGCAGTGGCAATGATGGTTAATGAACCACCTTCTTCAATGTTTCGAGCAGCACCATAAAATCTCTTAGGAGGATAGAGGGCAGAGGGATCCATACCACCGGATAATGTTCGTCCCGACGGAGTGACTGACATGTTATATGCTCTTGCTAATCGTGTGAGAGAATCCATCAGGATTACAACGTCTTTTCCATTCTCCACCAATCGTTTTGCACGGCTGAGTGCAATTTCAGCAGTTCTAACATGGGCAGTGACCGGTTCATCAAACGTGGAGGCAACCACTTCCGCATCAACTGAACGATCCATGTCGGTAACTTCTTCGGGTCTTTCTCCAATTAACACCAAGGTGACGTAGGTTTCCGGGTTATTGGTGGTGATGGCATTGCAAATCTCTTTGATGATGGTTGTTTTTCCGGCTTTGGGAGGAGAAACAATCATGGCTCGTTGACCTCGTCCAATTGGGGCAATCATGTCAATCACCCTGGTGGAAAGTATTTTTGGATCTGTTTCCAAATTAAATCGTTTGTCTGGGAAGATGGGGGTCAAATTTTCAAAAGAAATTCTTTCAAGTGTGTTTTCAGCTTCCATCCCATTCACGAATTCAACCTTAACAATTCCAAAATGACGTTCAGATTCACGTGGAGGACGGGCAAGGCCGATGACTAAATCACCACTTCTTAAGTTGTATCTCCTAATTTGTGCCTGTGATACGTAAATATCATCTTTACCAAGTTTATAATTCTGCCTTAGAAATCCGATTCCTTCTGGCATTACTTCCAAAACACCGCCACGGACTTCTTCGCCTTCCTCATTTGGTTCAGATGAATGTTGAGCAATTTTGACGACTAAATTCTCTCTTTTTAATCGGTTTGAATTTATAACCTTTAACTCTTTTGCTAACTTCCTTAATTCTTGTAATGAATATTTTTCTAATTCAGATACACCTACCATATTATTCCTCTTATTTATAAGGATTAACTTCGAATAAAACCTTAAAAAATTCGTGTAAATATGAATCTTTCAAGAAGAGCTGAAATTTGAGTATTAATTGTTGTTACTAGGGAAATTGGAAATATTTTCGTAATTTCAAGTTGATCAAATTATATCATGCTGAAAATTCGACGGCAAGTAAAAACCTATAACAACTCATTACAAACTTATAATATTTTTGGAATAATTCTCGATTATTTAGATTTTTCCTATGAGTATTCCCATAAAATCTTTAAATTTAAATTCCTTACCGGATAATAAATATTGAGCCTGAAATAACTTTGAGACAGATTTTATAACCCAGACTGCACTTAGGATTAATAACAATACTGCCAGTATTATTTGCCAAATTGGTACGGAACCAGCTGCTAACCTGGTCATCATAGTAACAGGGGAAGTTAATGGAAATAAGCTGAAAACCATCGCCAGAATCCCATTAGGCTTATCGGTGATAGGTACCAAAAGAGCCAAAGGTATCACCAACGGAATAACAATGATTGTTGTTGCCTGAGAGGCTTCGCGAATATTGGATACCAGTGCGCCAACTCCCGCCATGAGACTGGCAAAAAGAGCGTATCCACAGATGAAGAAAATGATTCCCCAGAATAATATCGAAATTGGTAATTGAAATTCAACCGGAAGGGACATGCTTCTACCACTCAACCTTAAAATCAATAAACCTGATCCGCTCCAAACAATAGTCTGTAATAAACCGGTTAACCCAAGGGCTATTATTTTCCCACTCAATAATTGAAGTGGTGTAACTGAAGTAAGTAAGATTTCAATTACCCGGTTAGCTTTTTCATTGGTAACACTATTAAGCATGAGACTTGCGCTTGTCAAAATCACAATATAGAAAAGAAACGTGACGATATAAGGAAGAAAGAAGGTAAGTTGGTTCCCCGGATCACGTTGTGGTTCCGGGCTCAATAACTCAACCTCAAAATTAGGATATTCATTAATCAATACTCCAATCTCGCCTTGGTCAGAAACAAGATTAAAATTGAGTAAATCTTCAATGATGTAATCATCACCTCCAGCACTTAATGGGTTGAAATCTGCCCGGTATACAGATATTACACCTTTTTGAATGTAATCTTCAGGTATTAAATAAAATGCTTTTATTTGGTCATTTTCTAAAGATTGGTTGGCTTCTGTTTGGGTTACGAATAATTGAAGGGAAGATTGGTATTCTTCCGGGATTGTTTTAATTATGCCTGAATTATCCACCAAACCGATGATGGTGGATGTTTCTTTGGTCTCGGTTAACTTAGACAAAATAGTACTAACCGCAGATTCTTGTTGGCGATTTCCAAGAAATAAGGTAACAACCAGACCAGCAAGTGGAATCAGAATGAGCGTAATAATAAAGGACTTTCGAAAAATTGTCGTTTTTATTTCATACCAAAATACTTGTAAAGCTTTGTTCATATTAATGCCTTTTTGAAAGAATTTCTTTGAATGAAAGTTTTTTTCCATATCTGAGCATTCCCAGACGGAAAGACCGACCAGCAAACCATAAAGCTGCCAAGGCAAATAAAACTAAAAGGAGCACCGTTAGAATTGTTTGCCAGCTGGGGATATTTGCAAATGCAGCACGAACCGGTAGGCTTATAGGAGCTGTAAATGGAAAAATGCTTAATATGATTGAAATAAGACTATTTGGTTTTTCCATTAAGACCTGAATAAACCAGAATGGAATGACCATTGGAATAGTAAACAAACCAGCAATTTGCTGCGCTTCACTTGATTCGGTAGCCGTAGCACCGAGGGCAGCCATCATTGCTGCAACCATCACAAATGCGGGTAAAAACACCGCAATCGATAGTAATAAAAATGAAAGATCTATTTGGCTGGTTTGTAAATCCGGAAAAATACGAAGAATTGCCAGAAAACCAAGGAGACCAAAAATTATCCAAACAATTAATTGTGTCAAACCAACACTAAGATTCCCGATAATTTTGCCAGTCATAAGCTGATTCGGTGAGACTGAAGTAACGAGAATTTCCATCGTTCTGTTTTCTTTTTCTTCAACAACGGCTTGTAATAAATATCCACCACTAATATTAATCGCCATGATGAACAGAAATCCAGAAAGGAAGGGGAGAATGAATCCCAAAATATCATCCTCGCTTGTGTTTCGGCTCTCCTCCGTGGATATGACTTCGAATATGGCTCCTTCTGTAATACGGGTGGAAACAGAAGGATCAGAATTTCTTAATAAATTCGCTCTTAAAAAACTGTAAAAATCATTATTGATGCTTGAATCAGGGATTTCATTGGCGTAAACTGTGATTGTTTGGGATGATAGATAATCGTTATTCAGGAAATAAACTGCTTGAAGAATTTCGTTATTCAATTCAATTTTTGCAGTGTCTAAGTCATTGAACTTCTTAAGTTCCAAAGGTTTCATGAACCCAATAGGTGCCTCAAATTCATAATCTATCGGATCAGCCAATAAACCTGAGTTGTCAACGTACCCAATAGGGGTGTTATCAAATTGAAAGATGACGGATACAAATCCAACACCGACCATCAATAATATTAATAATGGCAATGAAAGAATTGCAAGAATAAATCTCTTCTTCTTTACATGTTTCAAATATTCGTACTTAATTACCAGCCAGATCTTATTCATTTTGCATTCCTGATTCTGTAACCATTTGAATAAAAATCTCATCCAGAGTGGGAATTGCCACTTCAAATTGGTCAAAGTTAACATCCGCTGAAATCAGGGATTTCAAGAAGGATTGGATAGAAACATTATCATGAAGATCAATTCGATAAATATGGTTGTTTTCCAATCTTTTAATCTGCTTGACTCCAGGAAAGTTGGAATTAATAATATCTGCTTCTGTTCGGATGTTGATTGCATGGCCAGCATATCTTTTTTGAACTTCTGATAGTGCTCCATAGAGAACCGATTGCCCTTGATTGATCAAAACAATGCGGTCACAAAGCTCTTCAACCTGGTGCATTTGGTGGGTACACATTACTATTGTTTTTCCTAATGACCTTTGTTCTCTCAGGATATCTTTGACCATTTGGGTATTGACAGGATCAAGAGCTGAGAATGGCTCGTCGATAATGACCAATTCAGGTTCATGAACAAGTGTAGAAATTAACTGAGCTTTTTGTTGCATTCCTTTGCTTAATTCCTTAACTTTTTTCTTTTTATGCTCAGTGAGGCTAAATTTCTCCAGATATTCATTAATTCTTGTGGTGGAGGTTTCTTTACTCAAACCTTTTAATGACGCAAGATAAATTAAGCACTCTTCCAGCACTATATCCTGGTAAAGACCTCTCTCCTCTGGTAGATAACCGATCTTATCTTTTTTACTTTCATCCATTTTTGAACCGAAGACATTAATTGATCCTTCATCTGGTTTAAAAATATCCAAAATTATTCGAATGCAGGTAGTCTTTCCAGCTCCATTTGGCCCAAGCAACCCAAATATTTCACCAGGCTGAACTTCAAAAGAAACTTGGTCCAAAGCTTTTTGGGAACCGAATTTTTTGGAAATGTTTTTTACTTCTATGGTATTCATAAATAATTCTCTCTTTACCTTTGATTTTGGAATGGGTCGAATCCACGCATTTAAAATGATTATAATAAATTATGAGTTTACGATCTAAGTCTAACACTGATTTGGAGATGATTTCCTGGCCACATAGGTAGAAATGGGTTGACCAAGTGTCGTAAATATTGATTGATATGATTTATGGAGTGACAAAATGACAATGACATCCAGAGAAAGAGTTCAGGCAGTTCTGAATTATGAAGTACCCGATCGGGTTCCCATCATAATTGGTGTGAGTAACGCCACCGGAATAAAAATTCATCCCTACCGTGGAATTAAAAAAATAATGGGGATAGAGAGTGAAGATCGCTATATTTATGATTGGCCTGAATTAGGTACCGCCTTACCCGAAGAACGCATAATGGTTCGATTAAACAGCGATGTCAGAGGAATTTTGGATCGCTTTCCAAAAGAAGTTTATACAAGAAATCAATCAAGAACTCCTCATTCTCCTTTCTTCGATGATTGGGGTAATGGTCAAAAAGAAATTGGACCTGACAATTGGTATCCTGGTATTCATCCTTTACCAGATGCGAAAACAATACAGGATTTGGATGCCTATACCTGGCCGGACATGGATGATCCCTATCGAACCTCTCATGCGCGTGAGCAGGCTAAAAAACTCCATGAGGAAAATAAGTATGCTCTTATGGGTACTCCGTGGTTGATGTTCCCGTTTGAACGAGCAATTGGTTTACAAGGGATGGAGACATTTCTTTCGAATATGGCGATGGAACCTGATTTTGCCCAGGAATTACTAAATCGGATCACCAAATTATGTTTGGTGAATATGGGTCATTTCCTCGACCAATGTGGTGACATGCTTGATATTATCAAAATTGGTGATGACCTGGGTACCCAGGAAAATCTGATGATTTCACCGCGAATGTATCGAAAAATGCTAAAGCCATTGCATGCAGAGTTGATTGCATTAATTAAACAAAAAACAAAAGCTAAGGTATTTTTCCACACAGACGGGGATGTATTTAATCTCATCGATGACTTCATTGAGATTGGGGTTGACATATTAAACCCAATTCAGACGTCGGCTGGAAAAATGTCCAACCTTGAAGAATTAAAGAATCGATACGACAAAAAGATCGTTTTTTGCGGTGCGATTGATACTCAAAAAGTTCTTCCCCATGGCACTCCGGAAGAAGTTAAACAGGAAGTAAAGCGGGTGATAAATATTCTTGGAAGAGGTGGGGGATATATGGTGGCTACCGTACACACGGTCATGAATGAAGTTCCCGCTGAAAATGTGCTCGCCATGGTGGATGCCGTCGAAGAATTTGGGCAGTATCCGCTAAAGGATTAATGGACAAGAAAAAAAGGACCCCAACGAGGTCCTTTTTTTTATAGTTTTTGTTATTTATTCTTTTTCGTAAGGTTCGCCTTCAGCTGCTGGAGCATGGCTGCGACCGATTACTCCTGCCAAAACGATGATCGTCGCCAGATAAGGTGCCATTCCGATGAATTCACTTGGGATAGGAACCTGTAACAATGAGGATTTGGCTGCCAGGGAGTCGAAAAAGCCAAATAGCAAGCCAGCACCCATGGAACCGACAGGATGCCAGTTACCAAAAATCATTGCGGCTAATCCAATGAATCCACGACCAGCAGTCATGACTTCATCAAATCTTCCTGAGGAGCCCAGCGAGAAGTAGGTTCCTCCAAAGCCAGCCATCATCCCCCCTAAAACAACAGCAAAATATTGAGTTCTGTGGACATTGATTCCCAATGTATCTGCGGCCTTTGGGTGCTCGCCACAAGCTCGTAATCGAAGCCCCCAGCGTGTTTTGAAAAGCATGAAAGTTAAGAAAATCACGAAGAAGAACATCGCGAACACATACATATTATGGCTGAAAAGGATTGGTCCAATAAAAGGGATTTTTGATAGAACCGGGATATTGATCTGAGGGAACATACCTGGTTCATTCAAAAATTGAAAATCTGTTTTTTGAAGGAATTTTGATGACAGGTAGGAGGTAATACCGGTGGCAAAAATGTTAATCACTGTGCCGGAAATGATTTGATTGATTTTGTATTTGATTGACAACCACGCATGGAGCAATCCCATTACCCCGCCAGCAATGATACCTGATAAAAGACCAACAATCAGGTTATCAGATATTGATGCAAACACAGTACTCACAAAAGCTGCAGTAAGCATCATTCCTTCAATGGCAATGTTGATGATACCTGCTCTTTCACAAAGAATACCAGACATGGCTCCGAGAGTGAGTGGTACAGCCCTTACGACCATGACCCTAAGGAGACCAGCCAGATTTGTCTGACCGCCAGATGTAGCCCAGGTAAGAAAACTAAATAAAAATAGAATAGCTACCAACGCGAGAACACCATTGGTGAATTTTCCAAAACCTCTTACGATTTGAAACGCACCAATAAGCGCACTAATTCCAGCCAGCGCATTCAAAAAAGGCAAGCTGGGAAATACCCAATCCGCGGCTTCCGCTGAGCCACCTCCCGGGTTCATCATGAATCTTGTTTCCATGCCAGGTTCAACGTCAACCGCAAACACCAACCAGATAAATAAAGCTGCAGCAATGAAAATGATCCCCATGGTGATTCGGCGACGGCGTTCAAGTTTTTGCATTCCAAGACTTTTTTGTGCTGTTTGGATATCAGAAGTAGTTGCCATTTTTTTATCCTTTCCAGCTTCGTAAAGTAACCAAATCTTCTTTGTGTTTGGGCTCTTTTAACCGATAAATAGTTCTAATAATTGCCGGTGCAGCAATAAATGCCAGGATCACTGCTTGCAAAATAGAGACTATATCAATTGGTACTCCAACGGCTAATTGCATAGACCGAGCCCCATTTCGTAAAAAGCCAAACAACAATGAAGATAGAATAACCCCTAGTGGATGTGTTTTTCCTAATAATGCTAAAGCAATACTGTCGAAACCATAACCACTTGAGAATGCTGGTAGAAGACGATAATTAATTCCGAGCACCTCATTTGCACCGGCCATTCCAGCCAATGCACCAGATAATACCATAGCGACGACTGTGGTGCTTGTGATCTTAATTCCAGAATACTTAGCCGCATTAGGATTTGTACCCACCATTCGTAATTCCATTCCCCAGGTAGTTTTAAAGAGCAGTAAATAAACCAGATAAGCCATCAATATAGCAATAAAGAATCCCAGATGAAATCGGATTGGTGTATCAAAAAAGCGTATCAATTTGGCACTTTCTTGAATCCAGGGAGTTTTTGGGGTGAATTCATTGGGATCTTTCATCGGGAATTTCAATAACCAGTCGACCAAACGAAATGATATATAGTTCATCATGATGGTTGTGATAACCTCATGCGCGCCAGTCTTTGCCTTGAGAAGGCCTGGAATAAACCCCCAAAGGGCTCCCCCGAGAGCTCCGAACAACATCGCTAAGGGGATGTGAATAATCGCAGGCAAACCAGTTATCGCATAACCTGCCCAAACACCAGTCACAGCACCAATGAAGATCTGACCTTCAACACCAATATTGAAAAGACCTGCCCGAAATCCTAGTGCTACCGCCAATCCACCAAAAATATAGGGAGTAGATTGCACCAAACTTTCAAAAAATGGATTGAACGCACGTCTAATTGCTAACGGATCGCCATCGGCCAAAGCAAGACGAATTTTCTCAGGATCGCCAACCGAACCAGTAAATAGAGCAACATAAGTATTCCATGCTGTTTTGATTGCGGTCCCTAAACCAGCCCAAATTGATGTTCTGAAGGCTGCATAAACCTCATTGGTGGTCATCGCAACAAGAATTCCACCAAGAATGATGCCTGTAAAAATGGCTAAAATAATTACAAGAATAGTACTTTTCGAAAATTCATCCCAGAATATAGCCAATGACTTCTTTTTATTTTCAGAATTATTTTCCATTATCAAATCCTTTATGTCATTAGAATCTGGTTTTTCTTCGCAAGAAGCTTTTTCTTTTCTTCATCACTCGGGATAATACCAGCCATCAATAAACCAACAAGTTCTTTGGTTGCATTTTTTGCTTCCAAAATGTCTAATATTTTTCCACGATAGACGACAGCAATTCGATCAGACAATTGCATGACCTCATCCAATTCTGTGGAAACTAACAAAATAGCACAACCTTCGTCTCTCTTTTCGATTAATCTTTTGTGAATATATTCAATTGAGCCCACATCCAACCCTCGTGTCGGTTGTGATGCAACCAGAAACTTTATTGGACGTGAGAACTCCCGGGCGACAATAACCTTTTGCTGATTTCCACCAGACAAATTGCTTGCCGGAACCATCGGGCTTGGTGTACGGATATCAAAGTTCTCGATTAATTTATGACTATTTTCGAAGATTGTTTTATAGTCCATCCAGATGTTTTTGGAATTCGGTGGAAGATAATAAGTATTCAAAACTAAATTATCAGTGATTGGGAAACCAAGGACCAGACCATCTTTTTGCCTGTCTTCAGGGATATGAGCAGATCCAATTTCAGTAATTTTTCGCGGAGAAAATTTAGTGATATTTTGTCCACAAAGGTGAATTGATCCATCAATGGGGTGTGTTAATCCTGTGATTGCCCGAACTAATTCAGTCTGGCCATTCCCCTGGACACCTGCGATTCCAAGCACCTCACCTTCACGAACCTCGAAGGACATATTATCAACTGTTATCACTCCCTGAGGATCGAGTACTTTTAGGTTTTCTACATTGAGAACCACATCTCCAGGCTTGCTCTCTTCTTTTTCAACGACCAGATTTACATCCCGGCCAACCATCATGCTTGCCAAATCATTTAAATCAGATTCCGCAGGGGTTGTGCTGCCAACTACTTTTCCACCTCTGATTACCGTGATCCGATCAGCAATTTCCATCACTTCACCAAGCTTATGGGTAATGAAGATGATTGATTTTCCTTGTTCAATCATGGTGTGCATAATTTTAAAGAGCTCATCAACTTCCTGGGGCGTCAAAACTGCTGTAGGTTCATCCATGATGAGGATATCAGCTTCCCGGAAGAGTAGTTTGATGATTTCCACCCTCTGTTGCATGCCGACGGGAATATCACTAACGAATGCATCAGGATTTATATCTAAATTGTATGTGTTGGAGATATCGCGAATTTTCTTTGATGCTTTCTCCCGGTCGAGGACACCACCATATTTAACATCTTCTTCCCCTAACATAACATTTTCTGTTACGGTGAACACGGGAACTAGCATGAAATGTTGGTGAACCATACCAATTCCAGCTTTGATTGCATCAATTGGGGATTGGACTTCAAGTTTTTGTCCATTCACAAAAACTTCCCCTTCGTCCGGTTTATAGAGGCCATAAAGAATATTCATCAAGGTGGTTTTTCCAGCACCATTTTCACCAAGTAATGCATGGATTTCACCTTTTTGGACTGTCAAATCAATATGGTCGTTGGCTAGAACCCCCGGAAATCGTTTGGTAATGCCACGCAGTTCTAATATTGGAGCCATTTACACCTCTTTTGGATATTAGGTTAATGGATATTTGATAATTTTATCACAGGCGTACAATAAATAATAAAAAAAGGAGTCAGGCTTTCACCTGGCTCCTTAATGGTTTGCTAAAGGATTTTAGCGGGTTGGCATTGTTGCGATTTCACCAGAAATAATTCCGGGAATTAAAGCTTCAATTTCAGCTTTTAGATCAGCTGGTACCTGGCTTTCCAATACGGAACCATAACCGAGTGCTACACCACCATTTTCAAGTGTCAGCATGTAAGGTGCTCCACCAGCGAAGGTACCTTCTACGACTGATTGAATTGCTTCGTAAACGAAAACATCAATCTTTTTGAAGGCAGATGCAAGGATGAAATCGGCTTTGTCAGGATTGGCTAATGACCAGTCATTATCAACACCGATTAATAAACCAGTGCCACGTTCCTGCATAACTGCTAAGGTGCCAAGTCCAACAGGTCCGGCAACTGGCATGATGATGTCAGCGCCTTCATCGAGTAATTGTTCACCGAAAGCACGACCATCATCCAAACTTTCGAAATTACCAACTTCTAAACCTTGTTCTGCGGCCATGTCCCAACCTAATACTTCAACGTTGGTGCCGTGTACTTCATTGTATTTTGCAACGCCCATTGCATAACCATCCATGAATGCCTGGGTAGCGGGGAAGCGAATACCAACATAAGTACCAACTTTACCAGTTTTGGTCATGCCTGCAGCTAAATAACCAGCAAGGAAAGTAGCTTGGTCGATTTTTGATGCATTTCCCAGAACATTTGTTTGGGCTAAGTAATCAACGTCAACAATGGCAAAGTTTTGATCTGGATTTGTGTCAGCGGCGGCACCGGTGGCATCAGCTAACAAAAAGCCTACAGGGATGATCAAATCACAACCAGCTTCAACGAATGTATTAAGATTAACTTCGTAATCAGACTGTTGTTGTGATTCAAGATATTGAACTTCAACACCAAAGTCTTTTTCAGCTTGTTGCATACCAGCCCATGCTGTTGCATTGAATGATTTGTCATCAATACCACCAGTGTCGGTTACCTGGCAAACTTTTACTGATGGGGTTTCAGCGACAGGTTCTTCGGCGACAGGTTCTTCAACTACTGGTTCTTCTGCAACAGGTTCTTCTGCAACAGGTTCTTCGGCAACTGGTTCTTCAGCTACTGGCTGTTCTGCAACAGGTTCTTCAACTGGTGCTGCAGGTTGGCAAGCTGCTAAAAGCAAGGATGCCATGATTAAGATTGCTATTAAAATAGAAACTTTTTTTGACATTTTTTATTCTCCTCCGAATAAATAAATTAAGATTGTTTCTCAGTACGTATTCGACGTACCGCCTATAGTATATCATTTTATTAAAATGAAATGCAATAGATTCCATTTTCTTAAAATTGATTTGATATTTCACTCAATTTTTGCTTCACCACGTTTCACCCCTGTCATCATGACGAATGCTGCCAGCATAAATAGGGGAGAAAAGAGCATCATCAAACTGTAATTATTTCCACTCAATTGGACTATCCAACCGTTCAAGTTTGGACCCAGGATGGCGGCTAATGTGGATGCCATATAATACAACCCAGTAAATGTTCCAATTTGATCATTTGTAGTCATGTCCACCACCATGGGTAAAGAGTTTATATTGATTAATGCCCATGAGAAACCTGCAATCATCAAAACAATGCTGACTGAGTAAAAGTTCCCGACCAATGGTAGTTTAGTAAATAGTACAGTCAAACTATCTTTCGGTAAAACGTACATGGATAAAATGGCTAAACCCATTAAAAAGACTCCGGTCATAATGGTGCGTTTTCTTCCAAATTTTGCTCCAATATAACCAGAAGGAATGGCCATAAGAACGAAAATCAGGGAAAGTTGACCTAAAAGTCGGGCACCATCCGCTTCAGGTAAAAGAAGGTGTTTTACTGCGTATAGTGTAAAAAAGGCTTCAATGGCATTGTATGCAACAAACCAGAAAAATATAGCAGCGAGAATACGAATTGGGCTTTTCTCTTTTTCTTTAAATAACTTTGTTAATGCTTGGATCAAACTCGGTTTTTCTTCTGATGAGGTCTCATATTCTTTAGGTTCACGAATGAAGGCAAAAACAAGTAGAGAAGATAGGATGACCAATCCGGATCCCAACCAGAATGGATAATTGGGATTTAATTCATACAAATTTGCCCCAATAAGGAACGCGACAATCGCTCCAATCCCACCCATAAAGTTGATGATACCATTGGCTTGAGATCGAAAACGTGAAGGTGTAATATCGGGCATAAGGGCAATGACAGGGGTTCTCCATAAAGCCATGCTGATTAGTAGAGTACTGGTACAAAGAACGAATAGTGGCAGGATAGCGACAATCGGGATTAATCCGAATGCAATCGCGCCGATTGGTGCCCCAATCAAGATAAACGGCATTCTTCTTCCGATTGGTGTGCGCAATCGGTCGGAGAGTGCTCCAATAGGGGGTTGAATGAGAAAGGCTGCAATGTTGTCGAGGGTCATGAAAAATCCGATCCAGGCTGCGCTTAATCCAAACTTTCCATCCAGAAAGAGAGGGACGAAGGCATTGTAGACTGACCAAATGACGCTAACGCCAAAAAAGCCGAACCCTAGCAAAAAAGTTTTTGGGTAACTTAGTTTTTGTTGCATGTTATTCTCCCTTAAGATATGAAATGATCTAACCCAAAACCCAAATCAGGAATTGATTGGGAAATGCCCTAATTTTTCTTTTTCTTCTAACAATTTTAAAAATTGAATATCTTGATTTGATAAATTAACTGTTCTTAACAGATCAGGTCTGAGAAAGTATGTTCGAGTTAAGGATTGTTCCCGACGCCAATGGGTGATATTTGCATGGTGACCAGATAACAATACATCCGGAACAGACCAACCATTATAAACTTCCGGGCGAGTGTAATGAGGATATTCCAATAATCCATTGCCAAAACTGTCATCAATTGCCCCTTCAGGGTCACCCAGAACACCGGGAATGAACCTGGCTACCGCGTCAATTAACATCAAGGCAGGCAATTCTCCGCCTGTCACCACAAAATCACCAATGGAAATTTGGTCGGTCACGAGGTGTTCAATTACTCTTTCATCTACCCCTTCATATCTTCCACAAAGGATCGCAATTCTTGGGTGCTTTGCAAGATCCATCGCTATGGTTGATGTGAGTGGCTTTCCTTGGGGCGACATATAAATAATAGGTATATCGGTTTTGTTCTTAAAAACATCTTCAATCGCAAGGAAGATTGGTTCAGCCTTCATCACCATGCCTCCCCCCCCGCCATAAGGGGTATCATCAGTCACATGGTGCTTATCGAATGTCCAATCACGGATATTATGAACAGCGATATTCAATAAATCCTTTTCAATCGCTTTTTGAATGATGGAAATTTCAAAATAGGTTTGAAAAACTGAAGGAAAAAGACTGAAAACATCAAAATGCATGTGATGATTCTAGTCAAAGGGTGGCTAGTTAGCAAGTAAAAACTGTTTTTGGATATTGGTATTATTAATAATCCCTTATTAGGTAGTAAAATTCAATTATTAAGAAAGTACTTAATAATGAAGAAGCCAATATTTGTCCATCTTGACGAAGAAAAATTGATAATGGTAAGATGTAATTATGTATCTTAGCAGTAAACGATTAAAAATGAATAAGCAAAAACGTCGAGGGAATCCATTTAGGATTGCGTTGTTAGTAATTTTGATTGCTGTAGGAATTTATGTTAATCAAGTTGTGATTGCTGATGTTCCTCCATTATTCCTGCCAACTCCTACACCAACGCGTGCTCCGGAATCTTACATAGCGGATGCAGAACAACTAGCAAATGAAGGAAAATTATCTCAGGCAGTGGTTGCTTATGAACAAGCCATCCTGACTGATCCAATGAATACAGGAAATTATATTTCTAATTCCCGTTTGTTAATTTATCTGGGAAGATATGAAGAGGCATTGGATCAGGCTAGTAATGCCTTGTTAATCAATGAAAATAATGCCATGGCATATGCATTAAGAGGGTGGGCTCAAGGACTTACAGGTGATTATTTGAATGGAATTGCTTCGTTAAAAAGAGCAATTGAATTAGACCCAAACAATCACATTCCCTATGCCTATTTAGCGGAAGTTTATGGGATGCAATATGAAACCAACCCTGCGATTATTGGCGTGATCGACGAAGCTATATATTACTCACAAAAAGCCAGAGATTTGAATCCTTCTTCTCTTGAGACTCATCGAGCGAGAGGATATATTCTCGAATTAACTGGAAATTATGGGGAAGCAGTTCAACAATATGCCGCCGCCATTGAATACAACAAATATATTTCGGATCTTTTTATTCGTTTAGGTCGAGTCTATTATTATCCTGATGTAGGTGACTACCCCTTGGCAGTGGAAGCTTTTACGCAGGCGGACTTGCTCAATCCTTCAGACCCATTACCAGATATTTATCTTGCACGTGTGTATCAAACTCAGGGGTCTTATGCCACAGCAATTCAATATGCTCAAAAAGCAATCGTGGATGATCCAACCCGAACCTCTTTATATGGAACCTTGGGAGTGCTTTTTTACAGGAATTTTGAGTACCCTAAAGCAATTGAAAATCTCAGGCTTGTCGTCCAGGGTGGTACCACCGAGGCTGGGGTTGAGGTTGAACCATTACCTCTGGATTATGGTACGGTTTCACAATATTTCCAGATTTATGGTTTATCTTTAGCTCGGGATGGAGATTGTTCTGAAGCCTTACAGATATCTGAGGCATTACTCAAGAATGTTGGTGGTGATGAAATCACTGTTTTCAATGCAGGTGAAATTGTTAATATTTGTAACGGAACGAGCGAATAAGCGTTTCAACCATTCTGATTTGCATGATACGCAGGTTTACTAATGGGAATTAATCTCCCTGATGATCGCCATTTATTTCGCGCTCCCCGTGGAAACAATCCGGTCAGGATCTTTTTTCTTGGATTTCTGATTATTATTGGTGTTTTCATAAGCAGAGGAGTTAATACAGGAGAAATAGAACCTTTATTCTTAGCTACTTCTACTGCTACCAGAACGGCAAATTCATTTGCCCTGGAAGGTGAAACTCATTTTCAAGCCGGAAAAATCCAGGAAGCCGTTGATGCGTATCGAAAGGCAGCTGAATTAGAACCAAATAACTCAATCATTTGGGCGGAACTCGCACGCATTCAAACATATTCATCCAACCTTCTCACCACCGATGCTCAAAAGATTCAACGATTACAGGAAGCGATCCAATCGGCTGAAAAGGCAGTGGAGGTTAATCCGGATGATAGTACCGCCCAGGCTATTCTTTCCTTAACTTACGACTGGTATTCAAACCCTGCATACGCTGGGGAGGAAGCGGAAGATTTCGTTTTTAAAGCGGAACAGGCATCCGCAAAGGCACTTCAATTGGATAGTAATAATGTTTTAGCGGTCGCTTTTCGTGCGGAAATCTATATGCGTCAATTACGTTATAACGAGGCTTTGGATTTTGCTGAAAGGGCGGTAGCAATGGATCCTACTTCGTTTGATGCTTTTCGAGTTTACGGGTTTGTGCTTGAATCCCAGGGGGGGAGATATGATGAGGCAATCGAAGCTTACAAAAAAGCTGTTGCGATTAATCCAAACCTAACTTTCGTTTATTTGTCGATTGGGGTGAATTATCGACAACTTAAAAATTATGATGCAGCTTTGGAATATTTCGCCTTAGCCACAAAAATTAACGAACAAAATGAAGTGGCTGACCCGATTCCGTATTTGGGAATTGCCAGAACTTATAGTCAGATTGGAGAGTTCTTCATTGCTGCCAGAAATGTGATGCGCGCGTTGGAAATCACTCCTGAGGATCCATACGTTTATTCGGAATTAGGGCTTGTTTATTTTCGATCACGAAATTATGAAGGGTCAATCCCAGCATTTGCATGTGCGGTTGAAGGTTGCACAGCTTTGGAAAGTTGTATTGTAAGGCAGGAGTGTGATGAAGAGACCCCTCCAGAGGAAGTTCCTCCTTATGAAATTGAAGGGTTACCATTGACAGAAAGTACGGTGGTTTTCTACTACTCGTATGGTTCGGTATTAGCTGCCATGCATCGGGAGGGGTCAGGTTATTGTGAAAGAGCTCTGGATGTTTTTAATACAGTTCGTAGAAGCTATTCGGACAATGATGGGGTCATGAGTATTGTTAACACCAGTGAAGAGATCTGTGGTTCTTATGGGGTAACCCGGTAATTTAATACATTTAATAATTATAAATAATTGTAAATTTTGTATCAGAATTTTATTAGAAATTAAATTTTCCTCTTGACTTTCACCCTAAAGACAGGTAATATTTGAAGCGGTTTAGCACTCTTATATAGAGAGTGCTAAAAAAACCAAATTTTACCTTTATGCAAAAGCAGGAGGAAGTACACATGAAATTGAAACCATTAGGTAGTCGAGTAGTGGTTGAACCGATCGAAGTAGAAGAAGTCACCGCTGGTGGCATCGTTCTCCCGGAAACCGCAAAAGAAAAACCCCAGAAGGGGAAAGTTTTGTCTGTTGGTCCTGGTGACCGTGATGAAGATGGCGATCGCATTAAGATGGATGTTTCTGAAAATGATGTTGTCTTATTTGCAAAATACGCCGGAACTGAAATCAAAGTTGATGGCAAAAAATTATTAATTTTGCGCGAGAGTGATCTTTTAGCAATTGTAGTAGAGTAATTGATTAAAAACAGGAGTAAAGAAATATGGCAGCAAAACAATTGGTTTTTGGTGAAGAAGCACGTCGAAAATTACGCAATGGTATTGATGTAGTTGCTACCGCTGTAGCAACAACTTTAGGCCCGAAAGGCCGTAACGTCGCTTTGGATCGAAAATTTGGTTCCCCAACCATCACTCATGATGGTGTGACAGTCGCGAAAGAAATTGAATTAGAAGATCCATTTGAAAATATGGGTGCTCAACTGCTCAAAGAAGCAGCTACAAAAACAAATGATATCGCTGGTGATGGTACTACCACATCAACCGTTTTGGCACATGCAATCGTAACTGAAGGTTTGAAGACTTTGGCAGCTGGTGCCAACCCAATGTTACTCAAACGTGGTATTGAAGCAGCTTCAAAAATGGTAGCTGATGAAATTAAATCCCAGGCGATTGAAATTCGCGAGAAAAATGAAATTGCAAACGTTGCAACCATTTCCGCACAGGATCGTTCCATTGGTGAATTAATCGCTGATGTAATGGACAAAGTTGGAAAAGATGGTGTGATCACTGTTGAAGAATCCAAAGGTTTGGAATTCGAACAGGAATATGTGGAAGGTATGCAGTTTGATCGTGGTTACATTTCACCCTATTTCGTAACCGATGCAGAACATATGGAAGCCGTTATTACTGAACCTTACATCTTAATCCACGACAAGAAGATCTCTGCCGCTGCAGATATCGTCCCAGTGCTGGAAAAAATGGTTCAGGTTGGAAAACGTGATTTAGTCATCATCTCAGAAGACATCGATGGCGAAGCCTTAGCCACCTTAGTGCTCAACAAAATTCGCGGTATGGTCAATGTTTTGGCTGTGAAAGCCCCCGGATTTGGTGATCGCCGTAAAGCGATGTTGCAGGATATTGCCACATTAACCGGTGCTCAGGTTATTTCAGAAGAAACCGGACGCAAATTAGAAACCACAACCATCGCTGACCTTGGTCGTGCTGAAAAAGTGGTCGCTGACAAAGACAATACAACTGTTGTTGGTGGTAAAGGCGACGAAGCCGCGATTAAAGGTCGCATTGACCAAATCAAAGTCGAAATCGACAAAACCACTAGCGATTACGATCGTGAAAAATTACAGGAACGATTGGCCAAATTAGCTGGTGGCGTCGCGATCATCCGTGTGGGTGCCGCAACCGAAACAGAATTAAAAGAAAAGAAACATCGGGTTGAAGATGCTCTCTCCGCAACTCGTGCAGCTGTTGAAGAAGGTATCGTCCCAGGTGGTGGAGTTGCTCTAATCAACGCTATTCATGTTCTTGATGGTCTGAAAAT
>CAYSFA010000008.1:0-36050 GCA_964430025.1 uncultured Anaerolineaceae bacterium
GCCGACCTCACGGACCCGAACCGTGCACTCTATCCGGGCTGAGCCACGCCCCGAAGTGTCTTGGATTATACTCTCCCTCCTGAATCCCGTAAAGTGAAAAACCATGAAGGGCTATTTAATTCATTAACCTCGTCGATGTTTGAGCGAAAGACAAATTAAGATTTCTTTGTAGAGGTGATGGAAAACCAATAAGGTATAATTTTGAAGATCAACCACAAAAGATCTCAAGGACGATTAAAGAGAAATTTGCAAAAAGATGGGTTGTTTTTCAATTAGTGATATTGGAAATAGAGCACATGTTTCCTTATAAATTCAGGGTCTTAGCAAGACCAGGTGATAATGTGCAGTGCTTAAATAATAGATAATGGTGGAATATTTGCAAGAAAGGGACGACAATTGGTGATGATCCAATGAATAACATTATTTCAAGAATAAGATCGAAGTTTTTATTCGTTGCATTACTCACGTATGTCCTTTCGGCTTGCAATCCAATTTCAAATTTGGAAAGTTCACAAGGGGAGGTAATTCCTCCTACCCAGGAAAATAGTTCATCGATCAGTGATCCCAATCTTGTTACTAAATCACCAACAAATACCCAAACCCAGACACCAACGATCCTTCCAAGTTTTACTCCTTCTTCCACCGCAACTGCAACAATTACCAGCACGCCATTCGCCTTGGATAGTTTCGAAATAAGTTTCAAACCGAATGAGGTTTACCCACAACAATACCAGGACACCTGTGCGTACCTAGCAAACCGTTGGAATGATGATAAAAGTGAACCTGGCACAATAGTTGTACCTATCATGTATCATTCTGTTCGTCAAAGCGGAAGACCACTACAGGATTCTATGCAAGTAACTCAGGAGTACTTCGAATACACCATGCAATACGCGGAACAACTAGGGTTTGAAACTATAACTACAGAGGAATTAATCGGATTCTTATATCACAATGATCCAATTCCACAATACTCGATGATTTTAATCATTGATGATCGCAGGTTGGGGGTGGTGAATGAACATTTTATGAATTATTTAGACAAGTATGATTGGACAGTCACTTTAGCTTATATTACGGGGATTGCAACAGAGTTGGAGTGGAGGGAATTTGATCGATTGAATGTCAATAATCGTTTGGATCTTCAAGCCCATGGATTCATGCATAATGGAGAAACTTATATTACAGAACATACTCCCATTGAAATAATCGAACAGGAATTGTATTCGCCGATCCCCATTATTGAAGAAAAAACCGGGAGACGCCCTGATGCTTTTATTTGGCCAGGCGGTAATTTCACTGAGGAATCAGTTCAGATGGCCCGTGAGGCAGGTTATCAAGTAGGGTTTACAGTCTATGCACGTGGGCCACTCATGTACAACTGGATACCCCTTGGATTATCCGAAATTAAAGTTAACGATCCTTTACTTGTTTTACCTCGTTTTTGGTCGAGTTCAGCGACTCTCAATTTAGAGCGTGCTGTTGAGGTCTCCTCGTTAGCGCAACAGTTTGCTGAAGAAAATGAAGAACAAGAAAAATTGTGGTTTCAAAATTATTGCTCAGATTATAACGAGACTAATGACGATGAAAAGTGAACCATTCGGAACAGCATTGATGTTTTCCCGGAAATTATTTGTCTTAATTACGACGGTTATTTTTCTTTCCGGATGCATTAAACCAGCACCAGAAAAAGAACCCTGGGAGTTACAATCCAAATACAACTTTGAACCGATTTCTGCAACTGAAACGGTAACCCCGTTGACGAAAACAGTTTATGTACCCCCCACACGAGATCCAAATAAACCAATTTATACACCAACCCCAGATTTCCCTAAGGTTCTTCCTACAGTTCGGTCAAGTGAAGAAGTCTATTACGTTCAACCATTCGATTCACTCAACTTAATTGCCAAAAGATATGCAGTAGATTTGAATGTTTTGGTCAAAGAAAATGAAATTGTTGACCCGAATTACCTCGATGTTGGTCAACTATTAAGAATTCCTCCACCGAACCCAGACTCAAAAGCTTTAGATTTCAAGATAATTCCCGACTCAGAGCTAATTTATAGTCCTTCAAATCTGGATTTTAATCCTCACGATTTGATTTATTCCTTTGAAAGTTATTTATCATCATTAGAGCATTCTGATGAAGTCATCATGCAAGTAGCGAAAGAGTATTCGATCAACCCGAAATTGATATTGTCTGTATTGGAATATTCTACTGGTTGGATGACCGGACCAAAAAAGGTGATCGATCAGGAAAATGAACCTATAGAAGTTGAAAAAGATGCCTGGAAAACAGATTTATACACCTACCTTTCTCGTATGGCAAATGCATTAAATTTTGGCTATTATTCCTGGAAATCCAACAATCTTGGGTACTATTTCTTAATCGATGGAAGTTATATTTTTGCTGATGAGACAGTCAATGCTGGAACTGTCGCTGTTCATACCTGGGCAGCTACTGTTTTTGGAAAAGATAATTGGTATAAAGCAATTTCAGAAGAAGGTGTTTATAAAACGTATCATTATTATTTTGGTTACCCGTTTGATTATGTCTACGAACCTTTGATTCCTGAAGATTTTACACAACCTGAACTCGTTCTTCCCTTTCAAAAAGGAGTCCCTTGGTCCTTTACCGGTGGACCACACTCAGGATGGGGTGATGGATCTGCCTGGGCAGCTTTGGATTTTGCTCCCCCTGGAAGTCCGATGGGATGCAACGTGAGTTTGGATTGGGTGACAGCAATTGCTGATGGGATTATTGTCCGGTCAGACCATGGAGCAGTGGTTCAAGACCTTGACGGGGATGGATATGAACAAACTGGTTGGTCGATTTTATACTTACATCTTGCGGAATGGGAGAGGGTTAAAGTAGGCACCCAGGTTTCCACAGGGGATTTGATCGGTCATGCATCTTGCGAAGGAGGGTTTTCCAATGGGACCCACTTGCATATTGCTCGAAGGTATAACGGCGAGTGGATACCTGCAGATGGAAGTGTGCCGTTTGTTATGAGTGGTTTTGAACCACAAAGTGATGGAATTGCGTATAATGGGTTCTTAGTTGGTAATGGAGAGTATATTGAAGCCTGGGCTTATTTCCGACCGGAAAGTCTTGTTCAACATTAATAAAAGAGTATCCGCGATAATTTTTCTTTTTGGTACCTTCTTACTAACTTCTTGTAACCTGGGCAATTATTATGTCAGTGCTCTTGATCTGACGGCCACAGCGGAATTTGCAGAGGCATTGGAAGAGGCAACGATAAATTTCAATGCTACTCAAATTCCGCAACCAATGGCTGAACCAACCCCGAACCCAATAGTCCCAACCCCAGAAAACGATCCTACATCTTCAATTCCTATTCCTGAACCAACTGAGCTTGTTGCTCCTATTGTCGAAAGTGATCCTTTACCCACGGCTACCCGGGATAATGAAGAACGTGCACCTATTCTTTATTACACTCAAAGTGGTGACACCTTAACAGTAGTTGCTGCCCGGTTTGGTGTTGCTGTGGATGAAATTAAGACCCAAAGTGAAATTACGCCACGTGAGTTAATATCCCCTCAAACATTGCTCGTTATCCCGGATTATTATGGATTTGATATTGCGGGCGATCCAGTAATGCCTGATAGTGAGATAATCTATTCCCCATCAGCCCTTGATTTTGATATAGATGAGTTTGTAACCAGTGCTGGGGGTTACTTAAGTACCTATCGGGAATATACAGCAGCTGGATGGAAAACCGGAGCAGAAATTATTGAAAAAGTCTCCATTGAGGAATCTATCAACCCGAGAATTTTGATAGGTCTTTTAGAATTTCAAAGTGGTTGGGTATATGGGTATCCTGATAGTCCTATTGAGAAAATTTACCCACTTGGATTTCCACTCTTAGATAGAAAAGGGCTTCAAAAACAATTGGGTTATACCGTGAAGATTCTAGCCAATGGATATTATGGATGGCGTGAAGGTCGAATCACCGAGGTAGTTTTTTCAGATGGAACTCAACAAAGAATCCATCCCCAAACTAATGCAGGTTCAGCAGCCATTGAACACTTCTTTTCCAACTTTTATGATCCCGCAAGATGGTTATCAGTTTTATATGGAGAAGAAAGCTTTCCGATATTTTATGAAAGAATGTTTGGTTCTCCATGGTTGAGAGCCCAAACGGTTGAACCCCTTTATCTTATTGGCTTAGTTCAACCTAATTTGGAATTGCCATTTTTACCCGGGAAAATTTGGGCACATACAGGGGGGCCGCACTTTGCCTGGGGGTCTCATGGAGGATGGGCTGCCTTGGATTTTGCTCCTGGATCTGACAAACCTGGGTGTACTGTCAGTAATGAATGGGTGGTCGCTTCTGCTCCTGGTTTAGTGGTTAGGACAGGAACCGGATTAGTGGTATTGGATTTGGATGGGGATGGTTACGAACAAACTGGGTGGGTTATTGTGTACCTTCATATTGCCAGTGATGGAAAAGTGGAAAAAGGAACCTACCTGGATCAGGATGGTTTGATTGGTCATCCGTCTTGTGAAGGAGGGAGTGCCACTGGCACGCATGTGCACATTGCAAGAAAATATAATGGTGAATGGATTTCAGCAGATGGGCCATTACCATTCAATTTGAGTGGATGGGTTTCTTACAATGGTGATGCCTCATACCAGGGAAGGTTAGTAAAGAAGGATGCTGTTATTTTTGCACGTAGATACGGATCCGCTGAATCACAAATCAAAAGATAAATCGATTGATTCAAGTAATTAATTTATTGTTTTTTTCCATTTATAATAATGGTTGTCTATGATAACCAAAATTCGATCACTATTAAAAAATTACCTGGGTATTATTTTAATTCTGGGGTTGACTTTATCAGCTTGTACACCAGCGACTGATAACAATATTGATTTAAGTATGGTTTTACAAGAGACTCCGGAAACTGAAGATTTGTTGAGTCAAGTTACCCCTGTAGCAACAAGACCTTCCTATCCTCCTGGCACATTGGTTGAATATATAGCTCAAAGTGGCGATAATCTTATATCAATCGCAGCCCATTTCAATTCAACTGTGGAAGAAATCCGTGCAGCAAATCCGATTATTCCCAATGATGCTACTACCATGCCTCCGGGTTTTCCAATGCAAATTCCCATTTATTATGAAGCGATTTGGAGTAGTTCTTTTCAGATTATTCCGGATATTGCCTTTGTAAATGGTCCTAGAGATGTGGGATTTGATGTGGTTTCATTTGTTAACTCTCAACCAGGTTGGTTGAAAAATGCCAGAGATTCGATCGGCTCTGTTACGAGACCTGCTGCCGAAGTAATCATATACGTTAGTGAGCATTTTAGTGTTAGTCCCAAATTGCTTTTAGCTTTATTGGAATATCAAGCACAAGCTTTATCTTCACCAAGTCTTCCGGAAAATATTGCCCCATATTATTTGGGGTATAGAAACAGATCCTATGCGGGATTGTCTCAACAATTGGTTTGGGCAGCAAACCGATTAAATAATGGATATTATAGTTGGCGAGAAGGCAGCTTAAAAACCTATTCTCACATGGATGGGCGATTGGAACGACCTGATCCCTGGCAAAATGCCGCATCAGCGACGCTGCAATTTTACTTCTCCCAAGTTTTAGACCGTGAAAATTATACACATGCAATCAGTGAAGTAGGTTTATTGGAAACATACACAAACTTGTTCGGTAACCCCTGGGATGGCGACCTCACTTTGATCCCTGGTAGTTTACGACAACCAGAATTTATATTGCCTTTCATGCCTGGAAAAACCTGGGCATATACAGGCGGTCCACATACTGGCTGGGGTACTGGAGCACCTTTTTCTGCTATTGATTTTGCTCCAGGAAGTAACGTAGGTGGTTGTTCTTATTCCGAAGAACCAGCGTTGGCTATTGCAGATGGGGTTGTAGTACGGACTGATACTGCCATAGCTGTCCTGGATCTCGATGGGGATGGAGATGAACGCACTGGTTGGGTGATCTTTTATTTACATTTGAGAAACACTGATTTACCACCTGTCGGTAAACAATTAAAACAAGGGGATGTTATTGGATATCCTTCATGTGATGGAGGTCGATCTACCGGAACCCATATTCATATTGCACGTAAATACAACGGTGAGTGGATGCTTGCTGGTGGAGCTGTGGCATTCAATTTAGAGGGGTGGGTTGTTCGGAATGGTTCGGCTGATTATCAGGGTTTTTTGGAAAAAGATGGAAGAGTTCTGAGGGCCTGTGTATGTTCAAATAAAGATAGCCAGGTGGTCTCAGTAAGACAACCATAATTCAATTTCAAGATATAATTCGTCAACATCAACTTTTAGAACAGGGAAAATATGAAAATTCCGCAACCAACTGGCATGAAGGCGTTCACGATTGTTTGGTTTGGACAACTGATTTCACTCACGGGTTCAGGAATGTCTTTCTTTGCGCTAACGATTTGGGCTTGGGAAAAAACCGGTCTTGCAACAGCTTTGGGGCTGGTTGGTTTTTTTGGAGCTGCCCCGCAGATCATTTTCAGCCCAATCGCTGGAGCATTGGTGGATCGTTGGAATCGAAAAACGTCAATGATAATAAGCGATCTCGGAACATTTTTTGGCATGTTCGTGATTCTCATTTTGTTTCTTGCCAATTCTTTGGAAATTTGGCACCTTTATGTATTAGCTACGATCTCAGGAATATTTCAGACTTTCCAATGGCCAGCATATTCCTCTGCTATCTCTGTCATGATACCGAAAGATCAATTCACTCGTTCAAGCGCAATGATTTCTTTAGCTGAATGGGGTTCAGGAATTTGGGCCCCAATTATTGCCGCAGCATTATTATCTGTCCTGAAATTATCTGGGATTATCTTCATTGATTTGATTACCATGATAATTGCAATTAGTGCGCTTCTCATTGTGAAAATTCCTAACCCCACCAAATCAAAAGAAGGTGAAAAGGTAAATACATTATGGACGGATTCACTATTTGGCTTTAAGTATATTTTTTCGAGACCGAGTCTATTTGGATTGCAAATGATCTTTTTCTTTGGAAATTTCTTTGCTGCCTTCTTAGGAATCCTCAGTAATCCGATGATCTTATCCAGAACTGGAAACAATGCTGCCACCTTGGGAAGTGTACAATCCATTTCGGCAATTGGTGGAGTGATTGGAAGCTTACTGATTACTGCTTGGGGAGGATTCAAAGTTCGAAAAGTTCGTGGTGTATTATTGGGTTGGCTTTTTAGTGGCTTCTTCTTCTTTTTTGTTGGGATTGGCCAAGGGATTCTGTGGTGGGGTATTTTCTTCTTTTTGTCATCCCTAATAATTCCTCTGGTAAATAGTTCAAACCAAGCGATTTGGCAATCCAAAGTTCCTCCAGATCTGCAAGGTAGGGTTTTTTCTGTTCGTCGATTGATAGCTCAGATTGTCAACCCATTGGGATTGTTGATTGCAGGACCGCTTGCTGATAATGTTTTCGAACCAGCTTTTCAAAATCCAAGTAATAGCTTGACCGAATTTTTCTCAACCTGGTATTTTCCTGGTCCAGGTGCTGGAATGGGGTTCATGATTTCTTTGGCATCGATAATGATTGTCTTTGTAGGAATTTTCGGGTTTTTCTATAAAAGAATCCGTGATGTGGAAACAATTATTCCTGATTTTGATGAGCAATAAAAAAGGCACCCGTCAAGGTGCCTGAATATTCTGGTTATTTATCTTTAACCCTCTAATATCGTGATCTGGTGATCTATTTTTGCGGTTTTATTTAGAATAGCTTGACCGGGACAGTAGGTAGTTTCTGATAAATTTACTGCTTTTTCGACCAGTTTCGGATCAAGATTTTTTCCAGTTACCACATACTCGATCATGATATCAGAAAATATCTTGGGGTGTTGATCAACTCGCTCAGCATGAATTTTAACTTCGAAATTGGTAACTTCCTGGCGCATTTTTGCAAGAATAGAAATTACATCCATTCCAGTGCAACCAGCTAAACCTATCAGGAACATTTCCATAGGTAAAAATCCATCTTCTTCTCCCCCAACCACTTTTTTTCCTCCAAGAGGTAGGGTATATCCTGAATCAGCTTTCCCTGTAAAACTTAATCCTTTATGCCACACTACTTTCGCTTCCATTTGATTTCTTCTCCGTTGAATTAATTTGTTATTACTTTTTTAATTTTAGATAATTTTTTTTACTGTTATTAGTATGTACCTTATCCCGGTTTTTTGGTTAAGGCTTGACTATTCCCTTTAGAAGATTTCTCCTAAAAATAGTTACACCTATGACAAAGGCCAATTTGGTAATACATCAATATCGAGGGGGTCCACCAAATTGTTAATAAAACGAAAATAACCTGCAGCTGCAATCATCGCAGCATTATCGGTACAATATTTTAAAGGTGGGATAAAAATGTTGAAATTTGATTGATGCAAAAAAGTATCTCTCAACAATTGATTAGCGGACACGCCACCAGCAATGATGATATTTTTTACTTTATGTTGTTTGGCTGCTTGAATGGTTTTTTGATAGAGTACATCGACCACTGCTTGTTGAAAACTAGCTGCAAGGTCTTCGACTGGTAATTTGACCCGTGATTTTTCTAGCTCCCGTACCATTCGTAATACAGCTGTTTTCAATCCTGAAAATGAAAAGTTTAGACTTCCATCCAGGTTTGCTCGAGGAAATTTGAAAGCGTTAGGATTTCCATTAATTGCGGCTTTTTGAATGGAAGGACCTCCTGGGTAAGGTAATCCCAATAGGCGAGCTACTTTGTCAAAAGCTTCTCCAGCAGCATCATCCAATGTGCTTCCCAATCTTTTATAACTCAGATGTCCTTCCATCAAATTGATTTCTGTATGACCACCGGAGACTAAAAGCGCAATGAGTGGGAATTCGGGGATTGGCGGAGGATTTTGCACTTCATTTGAATAAACCCAGGCTGAGTAAATATGCCCTTCCAGGTGGTTTACCCCGATTAATGGGATACTTTTTCCCAGCGCAATTCCTTTTGCCATATTCATACCCACTACCAAAGACCCTGCCAGCCCTGGGCCACGCGTTACGGCAATTGCATCAATATTATCCAGGCTTAAATAGGCTTGCTGTAATGCTTGTTCAACCACATCATAAATTGTCAGGATGTGTTGTCTTGATGCAACCTCGGGGAAAACACCACCATATTGTTGGTGAAGGTCAATTTGGGATGCTACCACCGATGATAGAAGAACCCTACCATTTTCAAGAACGGCTGCAGCTGTTTCATCGCAAGAGGTTTCAATTGCCAGGATTCTGGCCGCTGGAAAATTATTTTTCGTATTACTCATGAATCACCATTTATTTCTCTATTTTAGGATTTCACGGGAATAATCAAATCCATTGGAAAATCTACTACTTTTTCTATTGTACCGTTTTCTGAAACGAAATAAGTATCCTCTAACCGTATTCCCATTTTCTTATCTGGATAATACAGGCCAGGCTCAATGGTGAAAACAGCCCCTCTCACTAACCTTTCGTTATCATCTGCAGTCAGACCAGAAAAGGGCATTTCATGAACATGTAACCCTAATCCATGACCCAGACTATGGACATAACCTTCTAAAGTTCCTGGGTTTGAAAGGATGGTTGGATGACCTAATTCTTCGAACATTTCACAAGTTCTTCGTTGATAGTGTTTGAAGGGTTTATTCTCTTCTAATTCTGAAACAATGGTATCGTATACATACTTCACTTGATCATAAAGGTACCGGACATTATCTGGAGCATAGCCAACACACCAGGTACGAGTGAAATCATAAAAATAACCACCACCATTTTCACATGGGAAAATATCAAAAACGATTGGTTGTCCTAATTTTATAACATCAGAATCATTTCCTTGACTATGGGGAATTCCAGCATCTCTACCTATAGCAAAAATGGTTTGTTCCGGATTTTCAGCGCCAGCTTCTGCTAACCAATAATTTATTTTTGATTTAACCAATCCAATTGTTATTGGTTGTCCATCCTCACCAATGAGAACTTCATCCACAGCTTTTTGATCACTAAGAAAATTAAAAACTTTTCCAACCACTTTGGTTGTGATTTTACCCATTCGTCGAATTCTGTTAATTTCTTCGACGTCCTTTTTCATCATGGCAGTGAGAAGAATTGTGTCAGGGATGAGACCAGTAATTTGATATTCCGGATAGAGTTCCTGGAATTTGTTGAAGACAACAAATTTTCCACCAACGTCTGTTGAACCGTACAAAGCGATTTTTCCTTTGTCTACACCCGCTTCCAAAAACAGATCATGATAGCGGTAGGCTTGGGCTGAAACTTGATCATTTTCAGCTTTTTTTAAATAACTTGTAAATGGAAATTTGTCATAACTGCAAGTTCTTAGCCCTGTTCTGGCTGCTTCTTCTCTTTCCATGGATCCATGGAAGATTACGGGAACTTCGTCTATTTTCTTAATCAAGTCTGCATTGGTGATATGACCCCCGCCAGTCATATAAAACATAGCAGGATTGTGTTGTGCTGGTCCAACAATTAATAATGCATCTATTCCATTGGATTTCATAAGGTGGTCAATTTCGTTTTTCATGTTAATCCCTTCAAAGAAACGTTAAGTAAGTTGTAATCTTTGTAATCCTAAAATAAATTGGTTTTCCTGGTTATCCAAAACTGTTCTAGGATCAAATAAAATCTTATCATTTTCCAGTCTGGCTATGATTGGAAAATCTAAAGACCGCAATTTTTTCATCACTGTGTCAGGTTTTTTAACATCTATCGCCAGTACAAAGGTTGGTAAAGTTTCTTCTGGCAAACTACCTCCGCCCACCGTCGAGAAAGCGGGGATGACTTCTCCGAATTGAAGTTTTTGCTGCCAGGTTGTTGCACGTGTGTGAATTTTTTCCGGGGTCAATGAAATCATTTTCCAAATCGGGATTTTTTCAACTGCTTCCTCCCGTAAATAATGAGTTAATGTGGCGATCAGACCTGCCAGGCAAATTTTATCAAGGCGGATTGCTCGCGCCAAAGGATGATTCTTGATTTTTTTCAAAAACTCTTTCTTTCCGAGTATGATGCCTGCCTGAGGACCCCCTAATAACTTATCACCGGAAAATGTAATGATGTCTGCACCGGCCTCAATAGATTCTAGAATTGTTGGTTCATGAGGTAACCCAAATCTGGCTGTATCAATAAAGGTTCCTGATCCAAGATCATCCAGAACAGGTACTCCAAATTCATGAGATATATCGACAATATCTTTTAAGGATGGCTCTTCCGTGAACCCTACAATTTTAAAGTTGGAATGATGAGCCCGCATCACCAGAGATGCCGTGTCTTTCAAACTTGATTCGTAATCAGAAATTCTGACACGATTTGTTGTTCCGACTTCGACCAATTTCGCATTGGATTGCTTCATTACATCCGGAATACGAAATCCACCACCAATTTCTATCAATTGGGAGCGTGCGATGACGACTTTCTTTCGATTTGCTAAAGCAGCTAATACTAAGAGAACTGCAGATGCGTTATTGTTAACTATCATGGCGGCTTCCGCACCGGTTAACTGTTTGAGGATCTCTTCAGTGTGAATTGATCTCAATCCTCTTCTACCAGAATCTAAATCGAATTCCAGTGTATTGTATTGCGCACCAATGGTTTGCATTGCCTGAATAGTCTCTTCACTTAATGGGGCTCGGCCAAGATTGGTATGCAAAATAACTCCAGTTGCATTAATTACTGGTTGAAGAGTAGGGGTAAATTTTATTTTGAGGAGATGAGCGATTTTCTCGATAATTAATTCATCGGATGGGGGTGGATCACCATTAATTATCTGAGTTCTAAAGAAATCCAGAGTTTCCCGAATAGTATTTATCACCTGGATTCTTCCAAAATCAGAAATTAATTGGCCAATTTCTGGGGCTTGAATCACTTTATCTACAGATGGTAACTGGCGTAAATTATTCATTTTTTTCGGTGGATGGTTGCCAATGAGTTCTCTCAACCAACCTGATTAAGTTCTCGATTGCAATGATTCCCAACGCGATCACAACCACCAAAATTGAATTGAGTACTCTGCCTAATTGTAACCAGGCAAGCAAATCAAAGAAAATTGCGAACCATAAAGCCTGCCTAATCATGACTGAGGTATTTGCCGGAGGATCACTCGGGAAGCGGATATTTAGAAAATAAACAATTGGTAGAGTGGTACCACTAATGGCCATTGTAGATAAAAAGAAGAACAACCATCGAGGACCTAAAAATGGTTGGGTATATTGGAGTAGAAAAAATAACCCCACCCAGCCAATTAATGCAATCACTATGGATGTAATAATTATTGAAGGAAGGTCTCTTAAATTATTTTTCAATTAAATCACCTAAATAAATTATATCCGAAACTTTTGATTTGAACTCTATAGACATAATTTTTGACCATGATTGCCTTTTATGGTAAGATTTTTCTACTTGTCACACTCATCAAGAGAGGTTGAGGGACCGGCCCGTGGAAACCTCGGCAACCTGAACGTTCACAGGTGCCAATTCCGGCAGAGCTTAACCAGCTCTGGAAGATGAGATCAATCTTAAATTGACCTCTCATCGAAGAGAGGTTTTTTTAAATCTAATTTAACTGGAGAACTAATGTCTAGAAGATACACAAATCGTTCATTTTTAGATGCTCTTAGTAAGAAAGTGCTCATTTATGATGGGGCGATGGGAACCAGTTTACAGAAAATGAACTTAACCGCTGATGATTTTGGAGGTGAAAAACTTGCTGGTTGTAATGATTATCTTGTCATTAGTAAGCCAGAAGTTGTTGAAGCCGTACATAGATCCTTTTTAGAGGTAGGTGTCGATGTCATCGAGACTGACACTTTCAGGTCAAATAGAATTACCCTCAAAGAATATAATCTTCAAAATCAAGTGATAGAAATCAATCAACAGGCAGCCAGATTAGCCAAAAAATTAACCGATGAATTTATTGCCACAACCAATCAACAAAGGTTTGTTGCAGGTTCGATTGGCCCATCTGGAAAATTACCAAGCATGGAAGACCCTCAACTTTCCGATGTGTCTTTCAGTGAACTGGTGGATGTTTTTCGTGAACAAGCAGTTGGCCTGATCACCGGTGGGATTGATGTATTGATTATCGAAACATCTCAGGATATTCTAGAAGTAAAAGCTTGTATTTTAGGCATTCAAAAAGCATTCGAGGAAACTGGTCAGTACTTACCTATTCAAGCGCAAGTAACCCTGGATACTACGGGGAGGATGCTCTTGGGAACGGATATTGGGGCAGCATTAGCAATCCTTGAAGGGCTGCCGATTGATGTAATTGGATTGAATTGCTCTACGGGTCCTGAACACATGCGCGAACCAATAGCATTCCTTGGAGAAAATTCATCTCTTCCTGTTTCTTGTATTCCAAACGCAGGATTACCTTTGAATGTTAATGGCGAAGCAGTATATCCATTGGAACCGACTGAATTCGCTGATCATCTAACAGAATTTATTGAAAAATATAATATCAGTGTGGTAGGCGGCTGTTGTGGCACCACCCCAGATCATTTGCAGGCTTTGGTGAACAATGTAGGCAACAAAAAAAGCCCGGTTCGCCCTAAATTACAACGAGCGCAGTTGGCTTCTTCCATCCAGGTTATGAATATGCAACAAGAACCAGCCCCTTTCCTGATCGGGGAAAGACTGAACACTCAAGGCAGCAAGAAATTTAAGCAAATTATCCTGAACGAAGAGTACGAGAATGTGCTGGCAATTGCTCAACAACAGTTGGATAGTGGCGCTCATGGATTGGATATTTGTGTTGCCCTCACAGAAAGGGCTGATGAATCAGAAACGATTCGGAAGGTAATCAAGAAAATTGCTCCAAATATCAAAGTTCCATTGGTGATCGATTCGACAGAATTGGACGTGATTGAAACAGCATTGCAGACCGCCCCAGGTCGCTGCCTGATCAACTCCACTCACTTAGAATCTGGAAGAGAAAAAGCCGACAAAATCTTTGGGATTGCAAAGAAATACAATGCCGCGGTAATGGTATTAACCATCGATGAAAGTGGTATGGCAAAGACTGCGCAAACAAAGTTGGAAATTGCCCAAAGAATTGTTGATATTGCTGTCAATGATCATGGACTTGTTTCATCTGATATTGTCATTGATGCATTAACTTTCACTTTGGCTACTGGCGATGAAGAATTCAATCGATCAGCCATGGAAACACTTGATGGTATCAAGTTAATCAAAGAAAAAATTCCAGGTGTCTTGACCTCCTTAGGGGTTAGTAATGTCTCCTTTGGATTATCACAGGCAGCCCGTGCTGTCCTTAATAGTGTTATGCTCTATCATGCCGTCCTGGCTGGTCTGGATATGGCAATCGTGAATCCGGCTCATATTACTCCTTATCTGGAAATTTCCGAAGAGGAAAGAAAATTGGCCGAGGATTTGATATTTTATAAATCTGATACAGCCTTGCAGGATTTCATACTCTATTTTGAAACACATAGTGGAAAAACAAACCCCAAGAGTACACAACAAGCTGAGATGTTGAAAAATATGTCACCAGGAGAGAGGGTTCACTGGAGTATTGTTCATCGGAATAAAGAGGGAGTGGAGAAGGACATAGATTCTTTGATTGAAGATCGAGGAGAGTTAACTACCTCTGAAAAAGCAGTCGAGGTTCTGAATAATGTCCTGCTTCCTGCCATGAAAGAAGTGGGGGACAAGTTTGGTTCCGGGGAGCTCATTCTTCCTTTTGTACTTCAATCTGCCGAGGTTATGAAAAAATCTGTTGCTCACCTTGAAAACTATTTGGAGAAAAAGGAAGGGGTGAGTAAAGGATTGATGGTTTTGGCTACTGTTTATGGAGATGTGCACGATATTGGGAAAAACCTCGTAAAAACTATTCTTACGAACAATGGGTATGATGTGCTAGATCTAGGAAAGCAAGTTCCAGCTGAAACAATCATTTCCAAAGCAGTCGAAAACAATGCAAACGCCATCGGTTTAAGTGCTCTGTTGGTGAGTACAAGTAAGCAAATGCCACTCATTGTCAACGAATTGCATCGCCGTGGGTTGAATATTCCCGTTGTCATTGGCGGGGCAGCTATTAACAAACGATTTGGTAGACGGATTTTGATGACGGATTCCGAAGCTTATTATGAAGGAGGCGTCTTTTATTGTAAGGATGCTTTTGAAGGTTTATCCACCATGGAGAAAATCATGTCCGTGGAGGGATATCCAGCTTTGATGGAACAAACTATTAAAGAAGCTGACATGGAGTTAGGCAGAATTTCAGAGGCCACCGAGGAAGTTCCGTCTGCCCACCGTCATTCCAATATTCAACAATCCAATTACATTCCTGTTGTGAATGATTGGGGACCAAGGATAGTCAATTCCATTTCCCTGGAAGCAGTTTTTGAACATTTATCATTAAATGAGTTGTTTCGCCTTTCCTGGGGAGCAAAAAATACGCATGGCGAAGAGTGGTTAAAACTGAAAGCAGAATTTGAAGAGCGTTTAGATAAAATGAAACGCGACGCCATTCAGAACAAATGGTTAGAACCAAGAGCTGTTTATGGATATTTCCCGGTCCAATCCTATGGGGATGATCTGTTAATTTATGATCATACAAGCCTTAATGAAGAAAAACTTAAGGTGAGTCAAGTCTTATCATTTCCAAGGCAGATTAATGGCGAGTTTTTATGTCTTGCTGATTATTTTGCTCCTATAGATAGCGGAATTTTGGATGTGGTGGCTTTACAGGTTGTAACGGTTGGCGATAAGGCTACAGAGCGATTTGACCGTCTTCAAGCAAAAGGAGACTACACAGAAGCTTATTTCTCCCATGGCCTGGCTGTTCAAACAGCAGAAGCGACTGCAGATTATTTGCACAACCACATTCGTCGCGAATTAGGGGTAGAGAAAAATCAAGGCAAACGCTATTCCTGGGGATATCCTGCAATTCCGGAACTAAATGACCACCAAAAAGTATTTCAACTGCTCCCTGCGGAAAAAGAATTAGGAATGCAGTTGACTTCTGCTTTCCAACTTGTACCTGAACAATCCACGGCAGCGATTATTCTCCATCATCCGAAAGCGAAATATTTTAATATTGGCACTTCACGAGTGGATCAATTAATGAAAGAGTAGCTATGCTGGAAGTCAACATTTTCTTAAAAAAATTGAATGAATCTAAGCCTATCATTTCCGATGGTGCAATGGGGACAGTGTTGCACCAAAAAGGCATTCGGTTTGATGAATGTTTTGACCAGTTGAATCTTGTAAACCCTGCCTTGGTGGCAGAGGTTCACCGGTCTTACATTGAAGCCGGTTCAACCATGATTCAAACAAACACCTTTGGAGCGAATCGTTTTAAGTTGTCTGAGTTTGGGTTGGAAAAACAAATCGTCGAGATCAACAAAGCAGGTGTAGATTTGGTTCGAAGGGTAGCATCTGCCAGTTTTAAAGAAGTGATTGTTGCTGGAGATGTTGGTCCGCTTGGTGTGCGATTAGCTCCATTTGGAAGAGTGCAACTGGAAGAAGCAAGGGAGGCATTTAGAGAACAGATAGAAATTTTAGTAACTGCAGGAGTGGATGTCATAATCATTGAAACCATGACAGATTTTTATGAAGTTCGTGAAGCGATAAATGCAGCGAAAGAAATTGATCCTCAAATCCCAATCATAGCCTCAATGACATTTACCAGAGATGATCGAACTGTTTTGGGTGATAATCCGGAAAAGGTGGCAACCAGTATTTTAAAAGCTGGAGCAGATGTAATTGGGATCAATTGTTCGGGTGGACCACTCCAGTTACTGCGAATTCTAAAGAAAATGAAGGCTGCGGTGCCCCAAGGGAATTTTTCTGTCATGCCAAATGCAGGATGGCCGGAACAACAGGATGGAAGAATTATGTATCCAGCCGGTCCGGATTATTTTGGTGATTATGCAATCTCATTTTGGCAGGCGGGGGCAAAGGTACTTGGAGGTTGTTGTGGAACAACACCCCAGCACATTCATGCGATTTCCCGTGTTATTCAAAACACTGAACCTGAAGACCTGGTAGTTGGAATTGAGATTAATGAAATTCAATCAGAAAGTGAAACAGAGATATCTGCTCCAATTTCCGAGTTAGCTCAAAAAATGAATTCCAATCAATTCATCGTCGCTGTCGAAATGGACCCACCGCGTGGATTAAGTACCAAGAAATTGCTGGCTGGAGCGAGTTTGATCGCCGATTCTGGTGCAGATGTCATTAATGTGGCAGATAGCCCGATGGCGAGAATGCGGATGAGTCCTTGGGCGGTTTGTAGCTTAATCCAAAGGTACATCGGGATTGAAACTGTATTACATTTTCCTACCAGAGGTAGAAATTTATTACGAGTTCAAGGGGATTTGCTGGCCGCGCATGCCTTGGGAATTCGAAATGTGTTTGTCGTGATGGGTGACCCGACTTCGATTGGGGATTATCCAGAGGCGATGGACAATTACGATGTTGTTCCTTCAGGATTAATTAAGTTAATAAAACAATCGTTTAATATTGGAATTGACCATGCTGGGTCTGAGATTGGTCAACCCACATCATTTTTTGTGGGAAGTGCTTTAAATCTAAATCCTCAAAACCAGGAGAAAGAGTTAAAAAACCATTTACGCAAGAAAAAAGCTGGATCTGATTTTGTGCTTACCCAACCAATTTTTGATTCAAAACAAGCACTAGAACATTTGAAGTGGTACAGGGAAGAAGCTAATGATCCAAACTTAAAAGTATTAATTGGTGTTTTACCTCTTGTAACAGATAGACATGCTTCTTTCCTGCATAATGAAGTTCCTGGAATAATTATCCCAGAAAAAATTATTGATCGAATGAGAAAAACCGGTGTCGATTCAGCCAAAGAAGGGATTAAAATTGCTGTAGAATTAATTGAGGAAATGCGAGATGCGGTGCAAGGTGTTTACTTAATGCCTGCTTTTAATCGTTTTGATTACGTTTCCGAGATCATTGAAAAAGTAAAAAAGTAATAATCAAGCAACAACAATGGAGAAAGTTCAATGAATGTTATGACAGGAAAGAGAATTTTGTTGGGGGTGTCCGGATCTTTATCTGCTTATCAGGCAGCTGAACTCGCAGACAAGCTGGTTGAATTAGGTGCAATCGTTGATGTTTTCATGACTTTCAGCGCGAAGAAACTCATCTCACCACTAATTTTCCAAATCATAACCGGAAGACATGTATATACAGATGAAGAATGGTGGCAGATTAATCAGAAAGAGTATTTTAATGAAAATAAAGTCGATGCTGATCTGATGATTATTGCACCAGCTAGTGGGAATACAGTATCAAAAATTGCCAATGGGATCAGTGATAATATTTTGATTTACACAGCTATGTCGGTGAAATGCCCCATTGTCATCGTTCCTGACATGGATTTAATGATTGCCAATAATATTGCGACGATTGAGAATATCGATAAGTTAAAATCTAGAGGAATTGATGTATTAATGAAACCAGCAGGTACATCGAAAGAAAGAATGGTACCTGTTGAAGATATTGTCAAATATTCCAGATTATTGTTATCAAGGAATGGATCTTTAAGTGGGAAAAAAGTCGTTGTAACTGTAGGTGCAACTCGTGAGTCAATTGATCCAGTGAGGGTCATAACTAATCGTTCAACTGGCTTACAAGGTTGGTCTGTAGCCCAAGCGGCGTTGGATGCCGGCGCGGAAACAATATTAATCACAACAATTCATCATCGACCAGTACCATTTGGATGTCAGGTCGTGAAAGTGGAAAATGCCGACCAAATGAAAGACGCAGTCCTGGAGCATGTTAAAAACGCGGATTGCCTGGTGATGACCGCTGAGGTATCTGATTTCAAACCTGTAAATTATTCAGTTCATAAATTAAAGAAGGAAGATGAAGTCGCAAAAATTGAGTTGGTTCCAACTGAAGATATCCTCTCACTAGTTGCACAACAAAAAGCTGATTGTAAGTGCCCGCAAATTACCATTGGGTTCGCCTCAGAAAGTCAGAATTTATTGGAAAATGCAAATATCAAGCTTACCTCCAAAAATTTGGATTTTATCGTAGCGGATCAGGTATCCAATTTTGATGAACAAAATGACTCCCAATTCAACCGATTGACAATTCTTTACACTGGTGGAGAAGTTGAGATAATTGACGATGTTGATAAATCAACAATCGGTTTTACGATCATTGAAAGAGTAATTGATTTGCTTACCAGATGATTTGTTTAGATAATCGTTTGGTTAGGCACCAATGAAAAGACAAACAGGCTAATATGCGTAATCTGGTTATTTCCGATATTCATGCAAATTATGAGGCATTGGAAACTGTAATAAAAAATGCTGGAGATATAGATTCTGTTTGGTGTTTAGGAGACCTGGTTGGGTATGGTCCGGATCCGAATGGATGTATTGATTTACTGAGGTCATTACCCAATCTTGTTTGTGTTCGAGGAAATCACGATGCAGCAATTTTGGGACAAATGAATGTAGCCCTCTTCAATGACGAAGCCAGGTCAACGATCGATTGGCAACTCTCTCAATTATCGAAAGAAAATTTAGAATATTTAAATAATTTACCTGAAAAAGTTAGTGTGTCGGATTGTTTGCTTGTTCATGGAAGCCCACGGTATCCAATTTGGGAATATATTCTGGATCCTTTTGTGGCTCAAGTAAATTTTGGTCTTTTTTCTGAGGATTATTGTTTTGTTGGTCATTCACACCAATCATTATTATGTCATTGGGATACTGTTAGTCAAAAAATGAAATGGAACAATAATGTTGATGGTAAAACCTATCAACTCAGACCTAAAATGATTCTTAATCCAGGATCAGTAGGCCAGCCACGTGATAATGACCCACGGGCTTCGTATGGAATTTTTGAGGATGAAAGGAAAGAGTGGGAAGTCTTTCGCATAGATTATCCCATTGAAATCACCCAAAGTAGAATTAAAGAGGTGAAGTTACCAGAAAAAAATGGTCAACGGTTGGCGGGCGGTTGGTGATTCTAATTTAATTCAGGAACTAAATTTGAAGTTTCTACGTCATAGATGTGAAGAAAGAAGTTAAACTATTAAAACAGAGGAGGAAAGATGAAAAAGAAATTATTCGCCGTAGTTTTGATATTCAGTATTCTGCTAGCTGGTTGTGCAGGCGCATCAAAATCTGTAGAGAATATGGCCAGTGATGCTGGTTTTGCTCCTGCAGCAGCGCCTATGGCAGAAATGCCTATGGAACAATCCTTCGCCGAAGAATCCGGATACGATTATGATCAGGCCGCAACAACGAGTGATATCCAGGTTGAAGATATTAAAAGAATGGTTATCCGCAATGCCAATCTATCGATTGTTGTGGATGATCCAAACGATGCGTTAAATTCAATTGGTCGAATGGCTGAAAGAATGGGTGGGTATATTGTCACCTCCAATGTATGGAAAACCCGTAATTATCGCGATATAGAAGTTCCAGAAGCAAATATCCAAGTCCGTGTCCCAGCAGATTTATTAAATCAAGCACTTGAAGAAATTAAATCTCTTCTGAAGAACAGAGATATTGATCTTTTGTTAGAAGAAGTGTCTGGTCAGGATGTAACCAAAGAATACACTGATTTGAATTCCAGATTACGCAACCTGGAAGATGCTGAAGCTCAATTAAGAGAAATTTTAGATGAAGCTTATAAAACAGAAGATGTCCTGAATGTTTTCAATCAACTTACCTATTATCGGGAACAGATTGAAGTGACTAAAGGCCAGATTAAATATTATGAAGAATCATCTGCTTTATCCTCCATTCAGGTAAGAATTCAGGCACAGGAAGCAGTGAATCCAATTACTATTGCTGGTTGGAAACCTTCTGTAACTGTTAGTAAAGCTTTACAACAATTGGTGAATGCATTCCAGGTGATTGTTGATGGAGCAATCTACCTTGTTCTTCTCATCCTGCCTATCCTGATCCTCATACTCCTACCTTTCTACTTATTGTTCCTCTTGATCCGAGGATTGGTCAGAAGAGGGAAAGCAAAGAAACAAGCAATAAAAGAAATTTCTAAAGAATAAATAAGATGCAAAATCTGAATCTCAAAGGGAAATAACCCCACTATTCAACATCATAAAGTCAAACAGACATCTCAAGTTTTGAGGTGTCTGTTTTCTATTTATTGGTTATTGAGACCATTACAATTCAATTTTCAATTGAGCAAATTGGTTGAAAGCAACCGAAAACTTATAAACATTCGTATTTACTTCCTCAAATGGTATTTTCTCGTTGTTTAAGGTTGCACTCTGGGGAGTTTTCAGTAAATGTAGGTATACATCTCCCTCAGCTATTCTAGGCAATTGGAAATCAACCACAAACTCATCTTGCGTGTCTTTAATTTGATTAACTTCAAGTCCCATCGAAATATGAAGGTTGCTGCCCAGGTAAAAATTTCCTTCTTTGATTGGTCGAATAGCGATTAATGAAACACCATGCGGGGAAAGTGTTCCTAAATTGATTGGTTCACCAGGATTTACCATCCTCACTTTATTTTCCCAAAATGAATAAGCCCAATAACCTAGCTGAGGTAGACAAAAATCCGGAAAACTGAGGAAAATTTCTCTGGGATGATCCTTCCAATTAAATCTTCCGAGAATATTCCAATCCCCACATCCATTTTTGAGGTCTAAACGAATATTGTGTGGCATTTCAGTATCCAACCAATCCATGACATTGGCTCGCTTGCCAATTAATGGGAGCAACACCTCGATAATTTTTCTTCTATCTGCAGGGAGATTTGGTAGATCATCTGACACCAGCAAAGAACCTCCGGTGAGGGCAATTATTGAAGCCAAAGATCTGATTTCATGGATCGATAAGTTGATTTCAGGACGTACAAGCAAACAATCCGGATCATTAATCCACCATCGATTGTGCTGTTCTGCTCTTGTGAGGATGTTTTGGATAGAATTCCGTGCAGATGGCATATGAGGTTCTTTTTTGAAGATACCTGACAAGCCAAAGTATTTTGGTGTCCAATCTCCACTGACATCTGCCCCGATTCGGTTTGCGTCCACCAATCCTAAAACTGAACCTAATGGAGCACCGCAACCTAAAATGAAAGTATCCTCCCCAGCTGTCTTCCGGATTACTTCCATTGCTTTTCGTAAGATTTGTGCACGGGTTAAAGTATTATCAAAGCGATTTCCTTTTAACGCACCAGCATACAAAAAATCTAGTTTCAGGTAAGGATATCCCCAATCTTTTGTAGCAGTTTCAATCATTTTTATTACATGTTCGATAGCTCCTGGAGCAGTGAGGTCAAGCGCCTGGGTAAATACATTCCAAACAAAGCCAGCATTAACCGGTCTTCCACCTGGTTTTCGTAAAATCATTTCGGGATGATCCAGGGCAAAGTCGCTATTTGGATGAAGAATGAAAGGGGCCATCCATAAACCTGGGGTATATCCTGATTCTTTTATGTTTTTTGATAGCATGGAAACCCCGTTAAGGAATCCTTTTCGGAATGAAAACCAATCACCAATCTCTTTTTGATATCCATCATCAATTTGCACTAAGTCAAATGGTAAATTCTCTTTTTGGTCGATGATTGTTTTGAGATTGCGGTCAATTTTATCTTCAGTGATGTTTTGATAAAAATGATACCAGGAACACCACCCAGCTGGAATTTTCTTTGTTAATTGGATGTCGTTTTCTCTGGCAACCGAATTATAGAATAAGGCTAATGGATCTGGTTGATCAAAATAAAAAGGATAAATGATTGCCCAATCCGTCATGATTGAGGACCCAGGCAATATGGTTGTGCGATCACCATTCGCCCAGACTCGGACCTTTGTTTTTTGGGCCAGATTAACCTCGATGGATCCAAACTGTTTTTTTTGTGAAAGAAAGCCGAACAAAAGGGCATTTCTCAGGTTTCGGTCAGCTAATACACCAAAGAAATCTCCACTGAATTTTCCAACCTGTCGAAAAACAGGTGTGCCTGGGTTTTGAACCATAACATCCTGAAAATGCCGAAGGCGAGTATGTTTTTGAGCCTGGTCATCACGATAAGTGGCAGAATGTGACCAGGATTGCCATCCATTGCTGTGAAATGAAAGATTGGCTTTCGCTGTTCCATTACCTCTGATGATTCTACTTTCTGCGGAAGTAATAGTTTCATCAATGTTTAACATTTCCAGGAAATTGATATAAATTGGGGTGGAGGATTGGTTTTCTAAAACTACGTTCCACAATAAAAACGGGTTATCTTCACTCAAAGCGAAGGTAAGACGAATGATTTGATTTAATTCCTCTATAAAGACAGAAAATTCTAATTGATGTAACTTTCCATGAATGGAATTTGATATTGTTTTCATTAATTGATAGGGATGCCAGGTATTGGTGATTAGGTTGTGCTTAACTCCTTCTTTGATAATCTGAATTTTTAACGAGGAGTTTTGAATGGATGGCAAACCAATCCTTTTAGAATATAAAGAAAAGACACCATTATCTGGGTTACATTCAAATTTAAAATAATTATTTTCAAGTGTGATTGGCGGCATTTTGGATCCTTGATGAGTTTCTGATACCCATATTGTATGCGATTTTTTATTTTCTATGGGATCATATTCTATCTATCCGAATTAGGGATTTTCTATTATGATGTTGTTTTGAGGTAACGGGAGTTGTCCAGAATTAATTCAAAACTTTTGATGAGAATAATAGGAATTTTTTTGGTTTTAAGCAGCATTGGATTAGGCTTAATTTCATTCAATCAATCTCATTCAAATAATTGCGTTTTTTCACCAGGATCCCGGATTGGTGAAGTGGATGTGAGCGGGCTTTCAAAAGAACAAGCAATATCTTCCCTCACTGCTTACTACGAAGTCCCTTTGAGAATTAATCTCAATGGTGTGGAAAAAGAGATTCCAATTGAACAAATAGGCTATGAATTTCAATTTGTGACAATGGTTGAGGGATTGAAATGTGATACAGAAAGCAAATTCGACCAGTTTTGGAATTTCATATGGAATAAAACAGAAAAGAACCCGGTGCAATTGGATTTGGTGTTCAATAAAAATGAAGAAATAATTGAAGATTTCATACGAAGAGAAATATCCCCAGACTTAGCGAAGAATCCAATTTCTCCCAGCCGAATCCCCTTAACAACAAGGTTCAATCCTGGTGAAGCAGGCAGCGAACTAAACATAGCTAAGCTTACGGTAGATATTGAAAATCAAATTAATAGTCGAGATAGAGATCCAATCCTGGTGGAAACAGATGATATTCCAAAACCAGATCTCTCCCCAGATATTCTTAAAGAACAGGTTCTTGAGATAATAAATAATGCTCAGTTTCCAGGTGTCATCGAGATATATTCTAAGAATTTGACCAACAATGAGACCTTCCAAATCCTTCTGTCAGGGGGAAGGGAATTGGAACCTGGTGTTGCCTTTACCGCAGCCAGTACGATGAAAATCCCAATTCTCCTCTCAACCTATTGGAGGAATTCTGAACCTCTCAGTGAATTAGAAAATAATTGGATAGAAGCAATGATTGTTCGATCAGAAAATGATCCCGCGGATCGTTTGATGGAACAAATTGATCCGGTCCGAGGTCCCTTGTTGGTAACCAATGACATACAATCCTTAGGGTTTACAAACACATTCATCGCTGGCTATTTTTATTTGGGGGCATCTTTATTAGACTTTTACCAAACACCAGCAAACCAAAGAACAGATGTAAATATCAATCCGGATGTGTATAACCAAACGACTCCACAAGAGATTGGTGAATTATTGGGTTTGATTTATCAATGTTCACAGGGTCAGGAGACTGGATTAATTCAAAAGACTAATGGATTATTAACCGCTGATGAATGTCAACAAATCATTGATATTTTAGCCCGGAATGAAATGGGGGCATTGATTGAAGCTGGTTTACCAGAAAAGACATTCATTGCTCATAAACATGGTTGGAGTCAGGAAAGGGATGGGTTGGTCCATTCTTTCAGTGATGTCGCCATTGTGTATGGACCAGAAAGTGATTTTGTCTTAACTATTTTCCTCTTTAGTAATGAACAATTATTATTTGATGTTGCCAACCCAATCATCGCCAGGGTATCTCAAACAATATTTAATGCCTATAACCTCGATCATCAGGTATCATGGCCATTCCCTGAAAATTGATTGCTAAAATATCTACACATTGGGTAGTAAATGCCTATTGAGCGTTGCTTCCCTTTTTTGAAGGCATTAACGACTTCCCTCGGCTCCCATACCTATTTTCCAAACCAATGATCAGATTTCAGCCCGATTATTCCTCTGGTCGTAAATTGATATACGTTACTTCATTTGGTTTGATTTCTATAATTTTTTCAACTAAGTATTGGTAAGCATACGCAGATATCCGGTATGTGCCCACTGGCAAATTACTTAAAACGAAATTTTCATTCCATTGCTCAGAGGAGGTTATTCCTTTGGCATAAGTCTCAACATAAATTGATGAACCTGATTGAACTTCTCCATCCACTATGCTTTGAATGACCACTGATCCACCAGTGATATGATTTCCATTTGGAGTTAATAAGGCTCCAATTAGAATTCCGACATCCTCATTTTGTGTGATCAAAGGAAGAAATAATTCAGGATTTCTGGCGTTTTGCAGGAGACCATCCCCCACACGAACTTCAAAATGAAGGTGGTTGGTAAATGCCTTACCGGTTGCGCCGACCTTTCCAATCATTTGCCCTTTACTCACCACCTGACTTTCTTCGACGAGCAATTCTGATAAATGAGCATACATGGTGTAAACTGGATCCTGAGAATCAACCAAATGGTGTTCAATAATGATGAAATTTCCATAAAGATTGGTGTATCTACCCCACTTTTTTGAACGGTCATTTCCACTAAAGAACACTATTCCATCTTCAACTGCCAATACTGGTGTCCCTAAAGGGTTGAGAATTTCCACCCCATCATGGGGCATTCGTTCACCAAACAAGGTAGATCCAAACCGATAACTTTGTTCAATAGTCTGTTGAAATTCAGAAGATATCGGAAAAGAAAAAAGCGGGGTGAAAAGATTTACGTTGGTTTCATCAGGAAGAACAGGTGTCTCTACCGCGTTAATTTCGATTGTTGAGGTGGCAATTATATTTTCCGAATTTTCACCTTCTGAATCTTTCACAATCTCCTCAGTCGAGAGAATTACTGTTGGATCTTGTGTTTGTGTTGGTGGAATAATAGTTGAATAGACAGGGTTGTTAGTTGGACCACAACCTGATAATTGGAAAACAAACATCAAAAGAAAAATATTAATTAGGGGACGGGAAATCCGCCACGGTCTTTGAGAAGGTGCCATGTATTTTTCTCTAATGTATCTGCTTGATTTTCAAGTTCCTGAACACTTTTCAATAATTCAGTATTTTTTGATTGATCGGTGATCCCTAAGGTGTTCGTTCTTACATTCAAACATGCACTCGTTAGGGCGGATTTTGCGAAGAACAACCCTGAAGCGGCATCAGATAAAGCATTTATATTACCTTTTTCAGCTGCTTCGAAAGCCAATTTCATTACCTCTAAAGCCATAGAGGCAACATGTAAGGGAACTTCAGCCGCATGGATGGTTGCTTTCTGGACGACAGCATCTCTTAGGGCAATCTCCTCATCGGTATTCTTGGGTAACCTGAACGCTTCCATTACCTGATCAAATGATGCAGAATCATCTACCGCGGCTTGGATCAATTTGTTGCGGAAATCCTCAGCAAGATTGATCATTTCAAACATTCGTTCTTTGACATCAATATATTTTTTCTTTCCGGAGGTAATCCTGGCGACCATTGCTACTAATGCTGCTCCAGCAGCGGCAGTACGTGCTGCTGCCGCGCCACCACCTGGGGTAGGGGTTGCAGCTGCTAATTGATCGAGAAAATCTGGTTTATCTTCCGTAGTCTCTGCGGAAGTCTTTTGCATTACCTGGAATAATTTCTGTTCAAGGATTTGATCCGTTTCAAAGTCATCCAGTTGGATGTACCACTGAGCGGCATCGATTAATGCCTCCTGAGGGATCAACCCGACAAGTTCTGAATGGTGAATTCCAACACCATAACGCTCTGCTTCACGTCGCACAAATTCCACGACTCTCGCCACAGGTGTCTTACGATAATTGGTGAGGTTCATCGAAACCTGAGCTCTACCTTCAACCATTACACCCATTCCCTTAACATAACGTAAACCCCCGGTAGAGTGGCGAACTGCTCGTGCAACCTTTTGGGCGATGCTCACATCATTGGTCGTCAAATAAATATTGAATGCAATCAAAGGTTGTCTGGCTCCAATGACCGTCGCACCAGCTTTTCCTAAAGCTGCTGGTCCAAAATCAGGAGTTTTGACAGGGGTTTTCCCAATATCGGTTTTTAGTTTTTCATATTGACCGGACCGTATGTTTTCCAGATTTTGTTTATCCGGGATGGAAGCTGCTTCTTCATAAAGAAAAACTGGGATCCCGATTTCTTCCCCAGCCCGTTTTCCTAATCGGCGTGCAATTTCGATACAATCCTGCATCGTTACATCACTAATAGGCACAAACGGAATCACATCGGTAGCACCGATTCGAGGGTGTTCTCCTGTGTGATCATCCAAATCGATTAACTGAGCTGCTGTCTTCATTGCCAAAAATGCAGCTTCTTCTACGGAAGTAGGATCTCCGACATAGGTCACCACTGTTCGGTTATGATCCAAGTCGGAATGGTGATCGAGGACATGTACACCTGGAACAGATGAAATAGTCTCAATTATTTTATTTACAACTTCAGGACGGCGTGCTTCGGAGAAATTTGGAATGCATTCAACTAATGGATTTGCCATAATACCCTCTTTTTTCTGAGATACAATAATTATATCAACAACAGAACTTGATTTTTGGAAAAGATTATGTGTGGAAGATTTACTTTAACTTATAAAACTAATGAATTACAGCTCTCATTAGGATTACCAGACTCGGACCTGGATTGGCAGCCTCGCTATAATATTGCACCTTCGCAACCAATCCCTGCAATTCTTGAAAATCAAACCAAGAAAATTGAATTTTTGCGCTGGGGGCTGATTCCTGGTTGGGCAAAGGATGAGAGTATTGGAAATCGACTAATTAATGCGCGCTCTGAAACAATCATGGAAAAACCTTCCTTCAAAAATGCGTTTAATCGTAGAAGATGCCTCATATTAGCAGATGGCTTTTTTGAGTGGAAAAGGTCAAAAACCAAAGGATCGACTTCTCAACCTTATTATTTTTACCTTGAAAATAAAGAACCATTTGCTTTGGCAGGCATTTGGGAAATCTGGAACTCCCCGGATGGAAGTGAGATCTGGAGCACAACTATTATCACCTGTGAGGCAAACGAAATCCTCCAACCAATTCATGAAAGAATGCCGGTAATTTTTTCTAAGGAAACAATGTTTGATTGGTTGGAAAACAAACCCCAACAGGAATTGGTATCAATGATGAAACCATTTCCTGCAGAAAAAATGGGATTTCATATGGTTGGAAAAGGAGTGAATTCCCCGTTCAATGATGTACCGGATTGTATTAAGGAAAAGAAATTCGATGGAAGGTTATTTTAGTTATGTGGCGTATGAATAAAGCAAAATTGATGAGCAATTTTTCTTTTCCCCTTGACCAGGATTATCCCATCTGATAAAATCTCGTTCATTCAATGCCCCCATCGTCTAGGGGACCAGGACGCAGCCCTTTCAAGGCTAAAACGGGAGTTCGAATCTCCCTGGGGGCACAAAATAAACCACCTGAAAAGGTGGTTTATTATTTTCCGTGGATAACCAAAACAAATTCTGCTTTTTTGAGATTCAATTGCTTAATTACGTCTGAGATAGTCCCTCGCAGGAATTTCTCATTTTCCTGGGTGATGTTTACACCGAGCGTGACTTTACGGTTCTTACCAAAAGTTTGCATCACTTCCTCAAGTAATTTGGTCAATCTGTAAGGAGTGTCCATCAGGACGATTGGGATATCGATGGACCGAAGTGAATTGAGTTCTTTTTTTCTGGTTTCTTTCTCTCTGGGGAGAAAACCAGCAAAATAAAAACGCTCCAATTTGAAATCGAGCACAGACAAAATCGACATTAGGGATGATGGACCTGGTATGGGGTTAATTTCTATTCCTGACAGCTGAGCGTGATGTATTAATGCATGACCTGGGTCTGCGAAGACTGGTGTTCCACAATCTGAAACCAAAGCCAAATCTTTTCCTTCAAATAAATGTTGAAGAATGAGGCCGATCTGGTCCTCCTCGTTATGTTCGTTAAGTGAAATTAATTCTTTTTGGGGTATGGACAATTTCTTTAAAAGGGTACTACCGATTTTAAATTCTTCACAAATGAGGATATCGACCTTATTAAGTATTTTCTTAGCTCGAAGGGTAATATCATCCCAATTCCCAATTGGCGTGGCAACAACATATAGTTTTCCAAGTGTATTTTTCATTTTTTAATCAATTTCTTTCGGTATTTGAATCAACATTCTTTTGGCAATCTTCGCACAGACCGAACAATTGTAACCAGTGATCTTTAACGGAATAACCAAATTGACCACCAATACTTTGAAAGAATTGATTTAAGTTATCCCCTTCAAAATAATGGGCTTTTCCACATTTGGTGCAAATCATGAGATGTTGGTGACCATCGCTGGAATGGAAAAAAGATTGGCAACCATCGGGCATGTGGACACGCTCAATCAAACCAGCCTGTTCCATTTTTTCCACCGTTCTGTATACGGTTACCAATCCAACATTCGAATAAATATTCTTTGCCTGTAAATAGACTTCTGTAGGGTTTAATAAGCGCTCACTTTTTGCTAAAATTTCTACTATGATCTTCATAGGTTTTGTGATACGATAGCCATTATTTTGTAAAACTACTAACCAATCATCAGTTTTGTGAGTATTCACAGAATTTGTCCTTAAAAAGGGATGTTGAATTTTTATTTTATTATATGAAGCACGTAAACGTTCGTCAAACAGTATAGGGTCTTGAAGGAAATGGAATATTTTTTATCATTAAGCCCAATTTTGCAAGCACTTCTTGCGACCATCTTTACCTGGGGTGTTACAGCCCTAGGGGCAGCAGGAATATTTCTTTCTAAAACTATCAATCGTAAGATGCTCGATATGATGCTGGGATTTGCTGCAGGCGTCATGATTGCTGCGAGTTTCTGGTCTTTATTAGCACCTTCTATCGAAATGGCTGGATCCAATGGGCAAATAGGTTGGTTTCCTGCGGCGGTAGGGTTTCTTGCTGGTGGAGCTTTTTTATTTGGGGTTGATAAGTTATTACCTCATCTTCACTTAGATGCGCCGATGGAATCGGCTGAAGGTTTGAAGTCTACCTGGCGGAGAAGTGTCCTTTTGGTTTCTGCTATAACATTACATAATATTCCTGAAGGGTTAGCTGTAGGCGTAGCTTTTGGAGCTGCTGCAGTGAGCTCAGATCACTCATTGGTGCCAGGAGCTATCGCTTTAGCGATTGGAATTGGACTTCAAAATTTTCCGGAAGGACTGGCTGTTTCAGCCCCATTACGACGTGAAGGGATGTCCAGAACTAAGAGTTTTCTTTATGGACAAGCTTCAGGTATGGTTGAACCCATTGCTGGTGTTCTGGGTGCGTTGTTGGTGATCGTCATGAAACCCATCCTTCCTTATGCGTTGGCTTTTGCAGCTGGTGCAATGATTTTTGTTGTTTCTGAGGAATTAATACCTGAATCCCAAGCTGGTGATAATGGTGATTTAGCCACAATCGGTTTATTGGTTGGATTTACTGTGATGATGATTTTGGATGTTGCTCTTGGTTAAGGTATAATTGCCGCTATGGAAAATTTGAAAAATATGGATTCAAATCAACAAAACAAAAAAGAAAAACCGAGAAGGATTGGTTTCATCCTGATTGGTTTATTGATGGTAATAATTGCCGGTGGTGCTGGCTGGTTTCTTGGTGCACAAGAAGGTCAAAAGCTTAGAAACCAGGAACAGAAAAAAGCCGTTTTAGAGATTGCACAAACACAATTTGACTTAGGTGTTCGCGAACTGGAAGAAAAACGTTATGAGAATGCAAGAAAACGTTTTGAGTATGTTATTCAAATTGACCCAGATTTTCCCGGTGCCCAGGAAAAATTAACGGAAGTATTGATCTCGCAATCAATCGTAAGTACGCCGACTCCCCTCGCATCCCCAACGCTCACTCCAACTCCGGATTTTAGGGGTGAACAAGAAATATTTGACCAGGCAAGGCAGTATTTACTGGCTGAAGACTGGGAAAACACAATTCTTACCCTGGATTTATTGCGGGACAAGAATTTACAATTTCATCCAGTGGAAGTGGATGGAATGTATTATATTGCTTTAAGAAATCGCGGTGTGATACGAATTTTGCAAGATGGCAGTCTGGAACCAGGAATGTATGATCTCACACTCAGTGAAAGATTTGCACCACTCGATCATGAAGCAGAAGGGTATCGTACATGGGCACGTTACTATCTCACTGGTGCTAGTTTTTGGGAGATAGATTGGTCACAGGTAGTTTCGCTTTTCGCACAAATCTATCCAGCATTTCCTAATTTACATGATAGCTCTGGTATGACAGCAATCGAAAGGTATCGTATCGGATTACTTGAGTGGGGGAACGCTTTGATGTCCCAGGAAGAGTATTGTTTAGCTCAGGAAAAATTTGATATGTCATTTGCCTTAATGGTTGACGAAAAGTATGTTCCCATGGCAACAGAAGTCTTCAATAAATGTGAAGAGTCAAAACAACCAGAAGAGACACCTACACCTGAAATCACGATTACTCCAACACCAACCATTACAATTGAGGGTGGTCCAACCACCGAAGTGACTGTGGAAACAACTGAACCACCACCTGCTACGACAGCAACACCAACTGAACCAACCCAAGAATCAGGCGGAAATGACCCTGATCCTGAAGTCACACCATAATTTGAAATAATGGAAAGCTCCATGCCAGTTTGGGCTCTTTCAACTTCATATTTAGTCCACCTCGTGGCGACGGTTTTTTGGTTAGGTGGGTTGTTCACGACGGCAATATTCATTTTGCCATTTATCCAGGAAAACTTTAACCCAGACCAAAAAGAAAAAGTGCTTGCAACCATTCAAACAAAATTAAATCCATTGGGGTGGTTGTGCCTTTTTATACTTACTGGAACAGGTATGTTTCAAATGAGTGAGCATCCATCCTATGAAGGTTTTTTGACAATCGATAACAGTTGGGCTATTGCGATTTTTATTAAACATCTGTTTATTGTCTTAATGGTTATTGCCATGGGATGTACAACCTGGGCTGTGCTTCCTGGTTTGAAAAAAATTGCCTTGAAGCAGAAGTTAGGAAAAGAAATTAATCAGGAAGAGATCACCAAACTTCGAAAACGGGAAATGCAGATTATCTGGATCAACACCATATTAGCGATTTTTGTTTTGATATTCACTGCCTGGGCACGCTCAGTATCATAAACGTTGAAATTATGGTTCTAAATTGGGCGACCTACCAGATCATGGGTTAATGCATCTGTTATCTTAACCTGACAGATTTCACCAATAGGCAACTCACCTTCCACAAAGACTAGTCCATCAATTTCGGGAGCATCTCTGAAGGATCTTCCGATAGAAATCCCCTCACTGTATCCTTCAACCAGAATGGAAAGTTCTTTTCCTACCAAGGTTTGATTTTTTCTTAATGAAATTTCCTGTTGTAAAGTCATAAGTTTTTCCAGGCGGTGTTGTTTCTCTTCTTCCGAGACAGGATCACCCAAACCTTCGGCAGTTGTACCTTTCTCCTGGAAGTAAGTAAATGCACCGAGATGGTCAAATTTTATTTCTTCGACAAAATCCAATAAATCCTGAAATTCGGTTTCTGTTTCACCTGGAAAACCTACAATGAAAGTTGTTCTGATGGCGATATCAGGCATTGCTTTTCGTAACTTCTGGATCGTTTTTCGTACGGATTCCATATTCGATGGTCTTCGCATATTCTTCAGAATATGAGGATTAGCGTGTTGCAAGGGGATATCCAGATATGGGAGAATTTGTTCTTTCTGGCTCATTACCTCAATCATTTGATCGGTTACAACGCCAGGAAAGGCATATAAAATTCTGATCCAAGGAATTTGTGGTACTTGTGAAGTTAGTTCACCTAATAATTTTGCTAAGCCGTTTTTAATGCCCAAATCTGAACCATAATCAGTTGTATCCTGGGCGATTAGGATGATTTCTTTTATACCTATGGATGCCAATTGTTTTGCTTCAAGGATTATGTTTTCAATTGTACGACTTACCTGTGTTCCTTTTATCATGGGAATAGCACAATAGGAACATGCTCTTCGACAACCATCCGCAATTTTTAGATAGGCGTTATTCCCCTGAATGGCTGCTCTAAGAATCCCACGGTCATCCGTGCCAATTGTTGCTGTATCGGGGATGTGATAACGCACATTATTCGGATTTTTTCGTAGTTGCTGGATTAGATCGAGAATGTCCATCCACCGTCTTGTACCAAGAATCCCATCAATTCCAGGTACTTGTTCAGCAACTGCTTCCCGATAGCGTTGGGTAAGACAACCTGCTGCGATCAAAATCTGACCTTTCTTCTTCTTTTTCGCGAGGTTTCTCAGTTCTTGAATCGATTCATCACTGGCGGGTTTAATAAACCCACATGTATTTACAATGAGAATTTCAGCCTGTTCTGAGTTTTCAATTCCTGAATATCCATCCTGGGTTAATAAGGTGGAAATAGAACTTGAATCAACCAGGTTTTTTGAACAACCTAAAGAAAGCAAATAGAAAGAGTTTGGTTTAATTTTTTTCATGGGATTAATTGAGTCACCGTAGGAGTTGGAGTAGGTGGAGCAAGTGTTGGAGTTGCGGTAGGTCGCGATGTTGGAGAGATTTGGAGAGTTAATGTTGGCGATGGGTTGAATCTTGGGGTAGGTGTCGTAAACCCTGATCCACTGGTGAACAGTAATGTTTTTACTTCTCCAACTTCGCCAATCGATCCAAGAGGATTTAAATTATGAAAAACTTCCAACGCTGCTGCATTTCCTGTTGATAGTTCGATGAAAGATGAACCAGAATATTCATAAGCAACTCCAGGAACAACTCTTCCTGAAAATACAGTCTCACCATCAACGTCGACTTTCAAATACGCTCTTTGCCTTGCTATTATATACACTTGCACTGGATCGCCGGAAAGAGCTGGACCTTCCTGTGTAGGCTGTTCATCACCATTTTCATTAGCTAATGCATCGCCTGCTAACGAAGTTACCTGTAAAGTGGATTCTGTTATTGAAAGTTCAGTTATCTCTACATCAGATATATCCGATGGATTCGGATTTTCATTTAACAAAACATCAGAGATGGAGGGAGCATCAATTTCATCGTTGTCAATTTTAATACCACTAAGGCTGGCTGCCCCCCATATGATGAAAATAAACAAACCAATGATCAATGCGGATGTTAATATTAAATCCATAGTTATGAATTTTAACCAACCAACTTTTTTGATTTCCGGGGTTTGATAAGCTAATTGGTTGTCTGCTCCAATTTTTTGTGGAGCATAATTTTCATTCCTTCTTGTTTGAAGTGCTTCTGCAAATTCAATCATTATTTGTTCAACATCGAGATTAAGAAATGTTGCGTAGTTGTTGAGCATTCCGCGGGCTTGAGGAATGGAAGGCAATTTTTCTAACTTTCCATTTTCTATTGCGTCTAAATAATGTGTACGAATATTGGTGAATTCTTCAATTTCAGACAAAGATAGATTCAACTGATCTCGTTGGGATTTCAGCATTTCCCCAATCGCCACAAATTTTTTGTCCGATAATGGGGTTTTGGAAATAGATATTAGTAATTCGTCACCCGGTTTTCTTGTTGTTGAATTATCACCATGAATGATTTTTTCATTTAGATCATCTTCACTCTCCGCCTTCTCGATAAAAGAGGATTCTTTTTCATCTTCGGCATTATTATCAATATTTGGTGTGGATTCCGGAGATACCACGTCTATAACTACGGATAACTCTTTCTCTGGTTTGGGGGTTACTTCGGCAACTAGATGATCAGGATCATTCCAGGCATTTAGTAATGTTTTTTCATCCAATTCAAGAAACTGGCAATATATTCGCAGATAGCCCTTTCCTTGAACAACGGAAGGTAAGGTACTTAATTGATTGGATTCTAAAGCTACCAAGTAATGTTCCCGGATTTTCGTCTGGTAGGCAGCTTCAGCCACCGTCAGACCTTTTTCCTCCCGGGTTCTTTGTAATAAATCACCTAGTGTAATCATATTGATATAGTTTAACAAACGACCGGCAAGTCAACAAGGGTGACATTTGCCGGTCTCTATTTTTTGTGGAAAAGATAGTCTTACTCTTCAGTTGCTTTTGTAGAAGTCTCTTCGATTGTTTCCTGTTCGGCTTCTACTGATTTTTCTTCAGTTTCTTCAAGTGGAATGACTTCACCTTCTCTGTGAACAAAAATTTTGATTTCAGGAACGAGGTCGATTGTCAAACGAACTCTTGCTGAATGTTCCCCAAGAGTACGAATTGGTTGAACCTCAACCTGGCGGCGATCAAAGTTTGTGCCTAATTTTTGGTTAATTGCATCTGAGATCATTTGGTGAGTAATCGAACCATATAACTTTCCAGTTTCACCTGCTTTACTGAAGAAGTTCAGTTTCAATTTGCTAACCACTTCTGAGATACCACTCATTTCATTGTTGAGAATAGCACGTCGCTCTTCAGCACGTTTTCTAATCTGATCAATCTGTTTGAGTGAACCTGGCGTTGCCAGAACGGCAAAACCTTGTGGAAGAAGATAGTTGCGACCATATCCAGAGGCAACTTTTTTTACATCCCCAGCTCTTCCTAATTTATAAACATCTTTTAACAATAGAACTTTCATTTTACAAGCCCTTTCTATGTGATTTTTCAAGCGAAGGGTACAACGCTCGAAGCGAACGAATTCTATCAGACGCTTTGGTTC
>CAYSFA010000009.1:0-1725 GCA_964430025.1 uncultured Anaerolineaceae bacterium
TGTTTTGCGTTTTTTTCAATTTATGATAAATTTAATTTCACAAACCCAAATTCTTTCAAAGAATGGAAAAAATAATGGACAAAAAGCAAGTACCTGATATTGTCGTTGCACGCTTACCTCTCTATTTACAAACATTAAACAGACTGGAAATGGAAGGGGAATACAACACATCATCAAAAGACCTTGGAAAACGTATTGGTATCTCCGCTGCACAAATTCGAAAAGATTTATCCCATTTCGGCGAATTTGGAAAACAAGGTACAGGTTACTCTATTAGTTTCTTGAAAGAAAAACTTGAAAACATACTTCATGTAGATCGAGTGTGGGAAATTGCTCTTATAGGGTTTGGTTTTTTAGGCCATGCAATAGCAAATTTCAATGGATTCGCCAACCACGGTTTTCAAATAAAATGTATTTTTGATAATGATCCAAAGAAAATTGGCACGAAAATTGGAGAATTTGAAATTTTGGATAGTGCTCGCCTGGAAGAAATTATCAAAAAAGAAAAAATTAAAGTTGCGATGTTGACAGTCGATTCAGATCATGCACAAAAAGTTACCGATCAATTGGTCAAAATCGGGGTCAAAGCAATTCTTAATTATGCACCTGTGAAGTTAATTACACCGAAAAATGTTCAGGTACAAAATATTGACCCAATCATTGAATTGCAGCACATGACCTATTATTTAGATAATTAACTCTCGCTTAAAAGTTTATTAGACCCTAGTTAATGACCTCTTAAGAACATTTTTCATAACAAAGGCTTTAGCAGCACCTTCGGCGGTGCATGTCATTGGATTATCAACAAGATAAGCTGGAATTCCTAATGCCTTTGTTAAGAATTTATCAATTCCAGACAATAAAGCTCCCCCGCCACATAATGCAACTCCGCGGTCAATAATATCAGAAATCAATTCAGGAGGAGTTTTCTCCAAAGTGTTTCTGATCAAAATCACTAGATCATTCAAGGGTTGTTCCAAGGCATCCACGACGTCATCAGTTGTGACTGTTATCGGTTTTGGTAAACCGGAGACTTGATCCTGCCCCTGGATATCAATACTTTTGTTTTCATTCAATCGGATTGCAGATCCAATGTTAATTTTTATTTTTTCGGCTGTTGGTTGTCCGATAATCACACCGAATTTCTTTCTCAAATAAGAAATTATGGCATCGTCCATCGCTAAACCACCTGTTTTGGCGGTGTTCGCTGTAACAACATCCCACATCGCTAAAACACCAACCTGGTGTGTTCCACCACCAAGACAAATTATCATATTGCCCGATGGTGTTCCTATCGGTAAATCAACGCCAATGGAAGCAGCCACAGGTTGGGAAATTAAATATACTTCTCTTGAAGAAGAAAGGGCAACAGCTTCGACGGCACGCCGTTCAACAGAGGTAATTCCATATGGAGTTGTGATGACGATTTTTGTGGAACCAAGAAAACCAGTCGCACCAGCTTTCTTGATCATTTCTTTTAAAATTCCTTCGGTAACGCTATACTCAGCGATAACACCATTCTGTAAAGGGCGAACAATATCTATTGTCTCTGAAACTCTACCTAACATATCCCGGGCTGCCTGACCCCACTCAACCATTTTTCGGGCATCTTCCATAACAATGGCTGCAATAGTAGGTTCCATGACAATCACCTGATTGCCTTCTACGATGACAGAATTTATTGTCCCCAGATCAATCCCTAATTCCCTGGAAAATAAGGCCATT
>CAYSFA010000009.1:1735-19988 GCA_964430025.1 uncultured Anaerolineaceae bacterium
TTTAGTCTGGCATATTCTCTATTTTGTCTTAATACATAGGCCATTCCATAACTCACTACCACTATAATAACCAGCACAATCATTATAAAGATTATGTTTTTTGTTTTTATTGCTGAACCCATGTCTGAAACCCTTCTTTTTACTATTTTTTTGGTGTTACCGATCTTTCTTACTCCCTTTGGAAGTCCTTTTGAATCGTTTTATTGCCTCTAATCTAAATGTTGATCTTCTTAATGCATTTTTCAATGCATCCATTTCGCTATCATCACCAAATTTTGACTCCTGCAATAATCTTTCTGCACTTTCTTTAGCTCGCTCAGCTCTGGATTCATCCAATTCTTCAACATTTTCAGCTGCATCCGCGAGAATCGTAATCAAATCTGGTTGTACTTCAGCAATTCCTCCCGCGACCGTAAAATAATTTCTCTCTTTTTTTGTCACAACTGTGATTATTCCAAAATTGAAGGTAGTCAGAACTGGTGAGTGATTGGGAAGAATTCCCATCACACCTTCGGAGCCTGGTAATAAAACCATCTCCGCTTCACCACTATAAACCATTCGATCTTGAGAAACTATATCACATTTAATAGACATACTAACCTACAGCTTCTAGTTGTTTTGCTCTTTCCACAACCTCATCTATTGAACCTACCATATAAAATGCCTGCTCAGGCAAGAGGTCATGCTTTCCATCCAGAATCTCTCGGAAACCACGGATTGTTTCTTTCAATGTCACATATTTTCCTGGAATACCGGTGAATTGCTCTGCTACATACATCGGTTGGGAGAAGAATCGTTCAATTTTTCTGGCACGGGAAACAATAATTTTGTCATCTTCACTTAATTCATCTATGCCAAGGATTGCGATGATATCCTGTAGATCTTTGTATCTTTGCAATACTTTTTGAACTTCTCGTGCTGTGTCGTAATGCTCAGTACCAACAATTTGTGGATCCAAAATTCGAGAGGTTGATGATAATGGGTCAACTGCAGGATAAATCGCTTTTTCTGCAATTGCTCTTTCGAGCGCAATGGTTGCATCCAGATGGGTAAAGGTCGCCACTGGTGCAGGGTCTGAATAATCATCTGCAGGAACATAAACAGCCTGCATGGAAGTAATAGAACCACTACGGGTAGATGTAATTCTTTCCTGTAGCTCACCCATTTCTGTTGCAAGAGTTGGTTGGTACCCAACTGCGGAAGGCATCCTACCCAATAAAGCGGATACTTCAGAGCCTGACATCGTGAAACGGAAAATATTATCAACGAATAACAATACGTCTTTTCCTTGATCACGGAAGTATTCAGCCATAGATAAAGCTGTTAATGCTACACGCAATCTTACGCCTGATGGTTCATTCATTTGGCCAAACACCATCACTGTATCCTTCATAACACCAGATTCCATCATTTCACGATAAAGCTGGGTTCCTTCACGAGTTCTTTCACCTACACCGGCAAAAACAGAATTTCCCTGGTGTACCGCGGCGATAGAGCGAATTAATTCCATAATAATAACCGTTTTTCCTACCCCAGCACCACCAAAAATTCCAGTCTTGCCCCCTTTCGTGAACGGAGCGATTAAGTCTACAACTTTTAAACCCGTTTCAAAAACTTCTACACGGGTAGCTTGTTCAGAAAATGGAGGAGCACTCCGGTGAATTGGATAGTAAATGTCGGTTGAAACTTCACCTAATTCATCTACAGGCTCACCAAGGACATTAAAAATTCTTCCTAACGTAGCTTGGCCAACAGGCACTTTAATGGGGCTAAAAGTTCGATGTACATCCACACCTCTCTGCAAACCATCAGTCGATCCCATCGAAATACACCGGACGGCATTATTAGGCAATTGTTTTTGAACTTCAAGGATTAATTTTGATTTATTTTCATTAATAATTTCCAAAGCTTCAAAAAGTTCAGGCAAATTATCAGGAGAATATTGAACATCAACTACTCCACCTAACACCTGTTTTACTTTTCCATTACTCTTATCCATTCAATTCCTCCATCTTGAAGATCAATTATTTCGCTTGTGCTAAGGCTTCCGCACCACCTGCAATATCCAGCATTTCATTTGTGATGCTTTGCTGACGAGCTTTGTTATATTCAAGTTGTAATATTGATATTAATTCTGAAGCATTTTCAGTGGCATTTTGCATTGCAATCATTCTGGCTGCATTCTCACTAGCTTGCGCAACCAAAATTGACTGATAGATTTGCAATGCTGTGAACCTTGGTACGATTTCATCCAAAATCTCACTCTGTCCAGGTTCGTAATCATAGACGCCTGTATTTTTTCTCGTTTCACTTTTCAAAAAATCGGCTTTTTTATCTTCTTTCTCGACAAACAAAGGTAAGATGCGTCGAACTGTGGGTGTCTGAGTGATCATGCTTTCAAATTGAGTATAAGCAACAAACACATGATCGTACTTTCTGTCCAGATATTCATCAACTGCCAACCAACCAATTGCAGATACATCATTAAATCTCGGAGAGGTAGGAATCTGGCTGAAATCGGCAACTACTTTCTTTCGTCGCCGAACAAGCATATCCCGCCCTTTTCGACCCACTGCAACATAAGAGACAGGTGTAGAAAAACCCTCAAAATAATTCAGGGTATGACGGACAATGTTTACATTATAAGATCCAGCCAAACCTCGATCACTGGTTATCATGATACATAAGCTATTTTTAATTTCAGTTCGTTCTGCTAATAATGGATGAAGCATTTGATGACCAGGTTGTTCAGCTAAATGACGAAGAACTTGTAGTGCCTTTGCTGAATACGCACTGGTAGCTTCCATAGATTGCATAGATTTACGTACTTTACTCGCACTAACCGTTTGTAATGCTCTTGTGACTTGTGATAAGTTTTTTATACTTTTAATGCGCATGCGCATTTCACGAGCTGAACTCATTATTGTTCCCTTGTCGAATTATTTCCAGGTTGAGTTGTATACAGGAATAACTTCCCGTAATCTTTTTTCAGTTTCTGGAGAAATTAGTTTCTTAGATGCAATATCCCTACGCAAGTCAGGATGTGTCGTTTCAACATACTTTAATAAATCTGTCTGCCATTGCTTAACCTGATCAACATTAATCTTATCTGCAAAACCATTCACGCTCGCAAACAAAGAAATCACCTGATCTTCCAAAGCAATCGGATCATATTGAGGTTGTTTAAGAATTTCTTGCAATCGTAAACCACGATTTAATTGATCCTGAGTGGCTTTATCTAAATCCGCACCAAATTGGGCAAATGCAGCCAAATCTCGGAAAGAAGCCATATCCAATCTCAATCGATTTGCCACCTGCTTCATCGCTTTTGTTTGAGCAGATCCACCCACGCGAGATACAGAAATACCAGCATTAACCGCTGGTCGGATTCCAGCATTAAAAAGATTTGATTCCAAATAAATTTGTCCATCAGTAATAGAAATAACATTCGTAGGTACATAAGCAGAAACATCACCAAGTAATGTTTCAATGATTGGTAATGCAGTTAAAGATCCACCAGTTCCTGCTACCTTCATGACTTTATATTCATCGTTTGCATTGATTTCTTTCAATGCTTTTTCAGCTAATTCTAATGATTGTGGACCTTTGAAGATTTTTCCATTTGCTGCATCGCTATGGGAAGCTTGCCCTGAGAAATCTTTATTCACGATCACATATTCACCCGCTAGGCGGGAAGCCCGCTCAAGAAGGCGTGAGTGCAGGTAAAACAAGTCACCAGGGTATGCTTCACGGCCGGGAGGACGACGTAGCAATAAAGAAACCTGGCGATAAGCCCATGCATGTTTACTCAAGTCATCATATACTACCAGGGCGTCTTTTCCTTTATCCATGAAATATTCACCAATTGCACAGCCCGAATAAGGCGCAATATATTGAAGAGCAGCGGATTCATCTGCGGATGCAACCACAACAATGGTATGATCCATGGCTCCAAATTTTTCCAGAATTGCGACTGTTCTCGCGACCGCAGATTTCTTCTGGCCAATCGCGACATAAATACAAAGTAAATCTTTGCCTTTTTGGTTAATGATTGTGTCAATTGCTATAGCAGTTTTACCTGTCTGTCTGTCACCAATGATTAATTGCCTTTGACCTCTACCAATGGGGATTAAAGCATCAATAGTAATGATCCCGGATTGAACAGGTGCATCGACATCCTGTCGTGAGATGACACCTGGGGCAATTCTTTCAATTGGCTTGAATTCTTCTACATTAATCGCACCTTTACCATCAATCGGTTGTCCTAAGGCATTAACAACTCGCCCTGCCAGGTTTTCTCCCACAGGTACAGAGGCAATTCGCCCGGTTGAATAAACATTCATTCCTTCAGAAACCTTGGAAAAATCACCTAAAATGATGACGCCTACTGATTTCTCTTCCAGGTTAAAGGCAATGCCAATAATTCCATTTTCAAATTGAACTAATTCCTGAGATCGAATTTCAGCCAAACCATCTACCTGGCAAATTCCATCACCAGCTTCTGTAACAACCCCAACTGAACGAACTTCATAGGATGTTTGAAATTCTTCAATTCTATTGATAAATTCTTCAGTAAAATTCTTTGCTGGTTTTGTCATCTAACCTCCAAAATATCACATTTTTATTCAAACCGGTGGGAATGATTTAAATAAAATAAAATTGGGTTGAAACCAATTTTATTGAAATTAATTCAGGCTTGATATTATTCTTATCCAATAGGATCTCTTGTTGTAAAAAATTTTCAATGGTGGTAATAAAAGATCGGTTCTTGGGGCTTACATCTGAATTTCTTTGAATGCATATATTTAGATTTTGTGATCTATGCATACCGATGCTCTCTTTCATTGAAATTTTTTATCAAGTAAGAATCATACCTGAAAGGACATAAAATGTCTAGTTTAAGATATAGCCTAATTCATAAAAAGGTCGCAAATTTGAGCGTAATAAATTAGGAAAAATATTGCAAAGCTAATCGAATTCTCTCTTCTACCTCATCTGGGGCATCCTTCGGAATATATTGGATAGCTGATTGCGCTTCAACTACACTGTATCCCAAACTGATCAGTGCATCCATCACTTCCATATCAACATCCCGATAACCAGGTTTTTGACCTAAAATTTCCAGGTCTGTTTTTATTCTTCCTTGTAAATGGATGGAAATTTTCTGAGCGGTTTTCTTCCCAACCCCTGGGACTCGTGCAAAAATTTCAAACATTTCTGAACCGACTGCTCGATTAATTGCATCGATTGATAAAGTAGAAAGGATGGATAAAGCAACTCTCGGTCCTACACCATTGACTCCAAGCAATAAATTAAAATATTCTTTCTCTATTTCATTTTCAAAACCAAACATGGTTAATGAATCTTCCCTCACAATTAATTGAGTATGAAGAAATATGCTATCGCCGACAACCTTCGTCTGACAGGTTTCGTTGGTCGTAAAAATCTGAAAACCGAGACCATTTATATTGATTACCAGGTGATCATTACCTTTATGAGTTACTTGTCCTTGAATTGTTGCAAACATAATTACAGCTTCTTTCGATGTTGGTTAAAAATCTCATATAAACAAACCGAAGTGGCAACTGCCAGGTTTAAAGAATCATTGCTACCAATCATTGGAATTCTTATCAGATTATCACACACATTCATTAATAAATCGCTTAGCCCTTCGCGTTCACTCCCCATTAATAATATGATGTGCTTGGGATAGTCAATTGATTGATAATCCACCTCCGCTTTATCACTTGTTCCAATCACTTGAGTTTTTTGTGTGATTACTTCATTAATAAAATCATTGGAAGATATTTTTATGTTCTTCAGGGTAAAAAATGATCCCATGCTGCCACGAATAGTTGAAACATCATACGGATCAACACAGTTATCAATTAATACGATGCCTTTTCCTCCGACCGCATCTAGGGTACGGAAAATACTTCCTAAATTTCCTGGATCTTGCACTCTATCAAGGGCAACCCAAAGGCCAGGATTCTTTTGAATTTCTTCGATTGAATAATTTCTTTGTTGAATGAGCGCTGCAATTCCTTTTGGTCCATCCTTAATGGAAAAAGATTGAAATACTTCTTTATCCACTTCAATACACTCAATTTTATCCTTTTGAATTTTTTCAATAAAAGACCCGGTAAAAGAATCAGTAATTAATTCTGTTGTATAAAAAACTTGGTCGATGTTCCAGCCAGAACGGTAAGCCTCGTATACGATTCTTGGTCCTTCGACGTAAAATAATTGCTCTTCGTCACGATACTTCTTTTGTCGCAACTTTTTGATAAATTTAATTTTTGGATTTGAAAAACTTGTTATCATCGAATTGATTTCAAATCTGTGAGTCGCTTGCTATGCGCATGACAAATGGCGATTGCAAGAGCATCCGCTGCATCGTCTGGTTTTGGTATCTCTTTGAGATTTAAGATGGATTGCACCATCAATTGAACCTGTTTTTTATTGGCTACTCCATACCCCGTGACCGCTTGTTTAACTTCCAAAGGGGTATATTCAGCGCATTTCACATTTTTTTCAGCCAGGGCTAATAAAATCACCCCTCTTGCCTGGCCAACAGTTATCGCAGTGGTTACATTCCTCTGGAAAAATAATTTCTCCACCGCACAGGATCCTGGTTGGTGGAGATCAATTAATTCTAAAACTTTTTTAAAAATTATAAGTAGGCGTTGTTCCATTGCCATGTCCGGTGGTGTTGATATGATACCATACTCAACTAATTCCAGATCTTTCTTGCTCTCTTGAATCAAACCATAACCTGTTGTAGCCGTACCGGGATCAATTCCTAAAACGGAATCCATATTTATTTATTGCTCCAAAGCCTCCATGGCTTCATCAGAAATCTTCAGGTTTGAAAAAACATTAATTACATCGTCTAAATCTTCAAGAGACTCCAGCACTCGCATGACCTGAACGGTCTGTTCAACCCCTAATTCAAGTTCCTGATTGGGAATCATGCGTAGTTCACTTTCATCCGGAGAGATTCCAGCATTTAATAACAAGTCGCTAATGGATTTAAAGGATTCAACCGGGGCAATAATTTCAATCGTCTCATCATCATTTGTGACATCCTCTGCGCCACCTTCCAGAGCAATTTCAAATATTTTATCGAAATCATTTTCTTCACTTGGCAACGAAAAATAAGAAACACGATTGAACTGCCAGCTAACAGATCCTTGCTCTCCCATGGTGCCATTCGCTCGATTAAGGATATGTCTTACATCCGCCACAGTTCTATTTCGGTTTTCGGTGACACATTCAATCATTACAGCAATTCCATGTGGAGCATAACCTTCATACGTTACTTCCTCAAAATTACCTTCTTTTGATTCGCCAGATCCTCGTTTGATGGCTCTTTCAATATTATCTTTTGGCATGTTGACGGCTTTGGCTTTATCAACAGCCAATCTTAAGCGAACATTACTGCTTAGATCTCCGCCACCTTCTTTGGCTGCCATCAATATTTCTCTTGTAACTCTGGTAAAGACCTTTCCACGCTTAGCATCTGCTGCGCCTTTTTTCCTTTTAATAGTAGACCACTTGGAATGACCAGACATCGAAAATCTCCTTAATTATCAACAAATCGGAATTATTTCCAAATTATACCACGGCTAAAAACCTGAATATTTCTTACTTTTTAGAAAAGTTTTCTTACAAAACTATTTTTTCACTTAACAGAATTGAAAGGATGGCCCATTGATAGATGTTGAGACCATAAAATCCTAACTGTAATCTTACAGAAAATAAATGGATATTAAACTTTTATGAAAATTAAACATATTTACAGCATACTAATCATCATTCTACTTGCAACATTTTTTGTCCCATCCTCTCAAGTGATCATTCCAGTTAGTGCTGAAGCAAATGTTAGCTACGATTCGATTGATGTGAATTTTCAAAAAATAAGCTATCAATCATTTTCAAGATTTGTAAAATCAATTACCTCACAATCTAACAACAATCAACTTGTTGGTCTCATCTCACCGAAATTATTCACATTGCCAATCATCCAACAACCTGCTGGGCAAGCTGGATTTGTTTCGAATGAAGCAGAAAAAATCACTGAATTTTCGATGACAAAACAATTCGGAACCACTGGGTTGTTGGCTCATAATCATTTAGCTGGTGTGTACTTTTCTTCATTAAAGGAAAATGACTTATTAGTTCTGGTAACCGCGCAAAAAGAATACAAATTCTTCCGAATTGAAAAGGTTCGCTCTTATCAGGCTTTGTCTCCCAATAGTCCTTATTCGGATTTTGTTGATCTTTCCAACCCATCCAGAGTATTGAACGCCACAGAATTATTTTATGAAGTTTACACAACCGAAGGAAGTTTGGTTTTACAGACCTGTATAGCACAAGGAAGTGAATTATCCTGGGGTCGATTGTTCATTCAAGCGGTTCCCGTTGAAGATGTAAGTTTCAGTGATCTCATCAATTTACAAAATCAAGCTCAAAGTTTACTTTTCTAAGTGGATAAAGATAAAATAAAAAAAGCTCCATTTTCATGGAGCTTTTTCTATTTATTTACTAAATCTTAGAAATTGAGTCTTTTTCTTAAGGATTGTAAGACTAAACCAAAACCCAGGAAACTGAGACCTAAATTGAACATCGAATTCTGGACATTACTCAACGGGGAATTGCCACCAAATTCAATACCAGTTACTGGGATTAAGACTGCTGGTGGATTATTCACCACTGGTGGAGGTAATGTTGGTTCAGGTTCATCAGGTACCACTGGAGGATCAGTTGGAACTGGTGTCTCATCAACTTCTGGAGGGTCGGTGGGATCCGGTGTCTCATCAAATTCTGGAGGGTCGGTGGGATCCGGTGTCTCATCAAATTCTGGAGTTACTGTTGGATCTGGGTCACTGGGCACTTCAGTAGGAGGAGTCTCAGTTTCCACTGGTGTTTCTGTTGGTACTTCAGGCGTCTGAGTTGGCTCTTCTGGAGTTTGTGTTGGTTCTTCAGGAGTCTGAGTCGGGTCTTCAGGTGTCTGAGTTGGTTCATCCGGAACTGCCGTGTTGGTTGGTGTGTTGCTCGGTGTTAAGGTTGGAGGAACCTGTGTGTTGGTTGGTGTGTTGCTCGGTGTTAAGGTTGGAGGAACCTGAGTGTTGGTTGGTGTGTTGCTCGGTGTAAAGGTCGGAGAAACTGGTGTGTTGGTTGGGTCTGGTGTTTCATCTTCCGTACAATGACTAATAGTTAATACAGCATTTCCGTTTCCTAATTCACCAGTATAAGTTACATAAGCATCTACTTCAGTGCCTAAACCAGAAACATTTGCTTTCCAAACTCCCCCAGTTTGATTCATCCCGTAATTTTGCCCATTTACAGTCAAAACAGCACTCGTGACATCTTTTCCACCGGTAAAATTCCATTGTGCAACACCATTACAGGGCAGATTATCAGACCCGTTACCTTCCCAATCAACTACTCCACCATTTGCCAACACAGGGAGATTTACAATAGAAAGCAACATGGCGAAAGCCATACTTAATGCCCCCAGGATTGTGAAAAATTGCGGAACAAATTTTAAGTGCTTGCGAAATTTTGATGACATAATAATCTCCTTTTCTATAAAAAACCTAATTTGTTTGGATGCGATAACCAATGCGGTTTGAATTAATAATTACTTCAACATCAGAATTAATTTCCTCAAATTTTCTTCTGATGGAATGAACAAGAAATTTAATGCGATTTTTGGAGGATTTATTAATTTCACCCCATAATTCGGTAGCAATATCTTCATATTTCACGATATGAGGTAGTCGTTTGGAAATAATTTCCATCAATTCATATTCCTTCGGAGACATTGCCACAAATTGACCTTGAAAAGAAACTTCTCTTTTTGAGAAATTTACTGTTAATGCGATTTCTGGAATTGACACTCCATCAATTACTGACAACAATTTAGTTCTTCGAAGCACTGCCTGAATTCGAGCCACCAATTCATCGCGATGGAATGGTTTGGTAATGTAATCATCACAACCAGAATTCAGTAGATCAACTATATTGTCCTTATCCACTAAAGCCGAAACGACAATGACTGGAGACGAACCTATCTTTCTCAATTTTGCCAATGTCTCTCGTCCGTCAATTTCTGGCATCATTAGGTCTAGTAGGATGACATCAGGTTTTAATTGATCGGTTATAGCAATGGCTTCCAAACCATTTTTTGCGGAAGCGACATCAAACTCAGCAAGACGCAAAATTCGTTTTACTAATTCAATCGTATCTGGGTCATCGTCCACGATCAAAACCTTTTTATTACTTCGTAAAGTTTTATCCAGGTCGATGCCTACGGTTTGAGTTCTATTTTCTAAATCATTCTGTGCCAAATTGATCATTCAATCTCCAAACCAAAAAAACCGACTAAATTTAGCCGGTTTCGCTACTTAGCTCGACGAGTACTAACCTTTTTTAAAGGTAAGCGACCAATTGCATACTCGCTTCACAGCTTCCAGGTTTATTGAGTTATTAAGCGACAAAAACCGACTACCCAGGCCGGTTTCGCTACTCAGCTCCGTAAGCAGATTATTGAAAGTTGAGCGACCATACTTTCTGCCTACATCATCGCTTCCTGATGGATATATATATTATACAAATTAGACCTTATTTGTCAAGATATTAATAATCAAAAACTACCCATTTTCTAACCAATTAAGATTAGAATTTTCTAATAATTGAAACATCAAAATTTGTCACAAATTTGTATTGGAATTTACGGGGTAATTAAGTAGATCTCACGAGTGAAAATATTTTGATAATTAGTTTTTTTTCAATAAAGAAAACTACCAACCACAAACCAATTACTAATATTTTTTGATTTTCAGAAATAAAAATACCCCGGAAATTTTCGGGGTATTTTTATGATTGTTTGAAATCTATTAACTTCTTTTTCTAATGGATCGTAAAACGAGTCCAACACCAAGTAATCCGAGACCAAAATTGAGTAACAATGAGCTAACTTTACCCATTGGTGTTCCAAATTCAATACCAGTTACCGGGATCAAGACCGTCGGATTTGCTGGTTGAAGGGGTTGAGCAAGTGTGGCTTCTGGAGCTGATTGGCCAGGTACATCTGTTGGATCAGGGGTTTTCTCTGGATCTGGAGTTCTCTCTGGATCTGGAGTTCTCTCTGGATCTGGTGTTTCTGTCGGGTCAGGAGTTTCTGTCGGGTCAGGGCTATCAGGAGTCTCAGTTGTCTCTCCACCTGTGACCGAAAATGTTGCATCATCTTTTGCTGTTGCTGTGCGTATTGCAGCAATAACCATTTTCGAAGTTAAATTAGCTGACATTTCCACTTCGGAGACTGTAACTGATGCCTCGTTATCATATTTTCCTACCTCTGATTTTGAAACTGTATATTTACAACTTACAGACTCACCAGGATTGAATTCGGTACCAATCAAATCTAAACACTCTTCTGATAAAGGATAATCATCCTCCAATTCTATGATTTGTTCTATTTCCTCTGATGTGTTTGTTATCAGTAAAGTGAAAGTGAAAACCCCACCTGGTAATGGTAATGTAGACGGTGAAACAGATTTATCTAAAGTGACTGAAAGTTCATCTGGATCCGGATTTGGGTCATCTACTTTTGTTACATTGAATGTAGCTTCTGCATCATCTGACGCGTTTCCACCACCATTACTTACTGAAACTGAAGCTTCATTTGTATATTCCCCTTCTTCTGTTTTAGTTACAGAATAATTACAACTAACCGAACTCCCAGCTGAGATTTGAGTATCTACTAATGTCGTACATTCCTCAGAAAGTTCGTGGGTATCGGTAAGTTCATCAATGGTTATAGGAGTAGATGAAGTATTCGTAATGGTCAATGTGAATAAGAACTCTCCACCAGGTTCAGGTCTTGTTTCGGGATCAACAGATTTCTCTAAAACTACTGTCGGTGGAGGAATAATTACTGGCTTTTCTGTTACCGTAACGGTAGCGCTAGCATAAGCTGAATCCCCTCCATTAGAATTAGCAACTGTTACCGAAGCATTATTTGTATGAGTTCCTAATGTGGTTTCTGTTATTGAATATGAACAACTTTTAGATACTCCAGCTTCAAGCGATGACAAAGAAGAACAATCACCTTGGGGTCCACCATCACCCCACCAGGAATCCGTCAACGAGGTGATAGATACATCTTGATCAGATGTTATAGTCAATGTGAATGTGAATTGTCCTCCACCTTCTAATGTGGATGGATTAGCTGATTTACTTAAGGATACATTTGGTGGAATAGGTGGTGGTGGAGGGACTATGCTATAAATCACTACATAACTTATATCTGGGAATTCGCCACCATTATTAAGAAAATCTACTGTATACGAATCGCCAATTTTTTTGCCACTATTACTTGTAGCGGCTTTTACACAAAATTCCACGGTCTTATTAAAAGTGACTGTTTTACCACTCACATTGATAGTTAACCCTTCAGGTAACGGACCACCTTCACCTGTCTTATAAATCCACCCATCTGGACAATGCATATCTGGTGGAGGGTCTGCACTCACCGGCAAATTAACCATCGACAATAGCATAGACAACGCTATGCTCATAGAGCCAAGCACCATGAATACATTAGGTAAAACTTTCTTGATTTTTCTAATTTTGGATGACATAATAAACGCTCCTTAATAAATCTTAATCCGACTGAATACGATACCCTACGCGATCAGCTGTAATGATCGCTTCAATGCCTGGTTTGATGGCATCAAATTTGTTACGAATGGTGTGAATAAGATATTTGATACGATTTCTTACATAATTATTATTTTCTCCCCAGATTTCACTCCCTATTTCTTTATATTTCACTACATGTGGCATTTGCTTCACTAACAATTCGATGAGTTCATATTCTTTAGGTGATAATTGCACGTACTCACCCTGAAAATGAACTTCTCGTTTTGAAAAATTTACTGCTAAACCAGTTTCAGGTATGGATACCCCGTCGATAACTGATAACAAGCGGGATCGCCTTAAAACAGCCTGAATTCTGGCTATCAATTCATCACGATGGAATGGTTTGGTAATGTAATCGTCACTCCCCTCGTTGAGTAATTCCACAACATAGGATTTTTCAATTAAAGCGGAAACAATAATAATTGGCGCATTGGTAATTTCTTTTAAATTCTTTAAGGTAATCCTGCCATCCACTTCAGGCATCATCAGATCCAAAAGGATGATGTCCGGCAGAATTTTCTCAGCAATGATCACCGCATCTGTACCGTTTTTAGCGGAAGCAACATCAAAATCAGCTAAGCGTAAAATTCTCTTCATCAATTCAATCGTGTCAGAATCATCATCTACAATCAGAACTTTTTTGTTTCTTCTTAATGTTTCATCAAGATCGACACCTAAGTTTTGTGTGTGTACATCTCTGTTTCTATAATTTTCTACCATTGTGGACTCCAAATAAAAAAACCAACCAAATTTGGCCGGTTTCGCTCCTTAGCTCCACGAACACTTTTCCTTATAGAATGGATAAGCGACCAGTTACATGTCCGTTTCATAGCTTCCTGTATATATAGAATTGTTAAAAAAACAAACCGACTTTTCAGGCCGGTTTCGCTATTTGGCTCCTCAGACATCGCCCACTTTGATGGGGAAAGCGACCAATTAATGTCTGAATCTTAGCCTCCTGGTGACTTACTTCTGATTATAAAGATATTCGGAAATTTGTCAATATATTTATAACCAAATTATAACTATTTTCCTTACCAATTAATCTCTTTCGATTGGCATTGGGATAGGCTTCGATCCATCAGGTCTGGCCACAATAATCAACCGATGAGTATTGCTAAAATATGGCCAACAAGTGATGAGGGTGATGCGCTCATCTTCAGAAGATAAAATCCATCTGGCATTCTCCAGTCTTTCGTCAAAGGGAACATCTCGTTCAGGCAAGATCATTGTGTTGGAAACGATATATTTATATTCAAAAGAATCATTTCCATACAAGAATATCTCATCACCGGAAACCAATTTATCCAGATTTTCAAAAACTTTTCCAAACACATTGTGATGCCCATTGAGTACTGTATTACCAGGTTGACCTAAAAATGCACTTTCGAAATGCCATCCTACAGCAAATTCATCTGGCGCTAACCATTGAACGTAGGTTTTATCCCCTTGCACTAATTCTTTTTGTTGAGCATTGATTATATCGGCTTCCAAATTGATGGATGGAACAACGAGTCGAACTGGGATTACATCGCTTTCTTTGGTTGGCTCGGGAGTACTCTTTTTATCTTCTTCAACCTCCAAACTAAGGGGTAAGAAGCCAACTTCATCTAATTCGTTGAACTCAAATTCAAGTTGTGGAGTGGTCTGATTTGCTACAGGTACGCCTTCTGGTGTTTCGGTGAATTGTTCAGGAGTTGGGTCTTGGATATTCTTCGCGACTGTAGGATTAATCTGGCGATCCCAATTCCTTTTCAGACGGTAATATTGATTAACTATTGGGTCTTCAAAAATGTTAAATATCGATATTCCAATAAGGAAGATACCCACAAGAAATAATAGTTTCCCTGAAAAATCTTTTTTTACCATCTTCTCCATAAGCTATATATTAATATACATTCTCTAACTTATTCTTTATCAAAAATCAGTCAAGTATTTTATCAATCATTGCATGGTTTAAATAATTCTAACCAATTTATAACTTATATAAAATTCTCACTTTACCTTGTTTACCAACTCACCAATACCTTCAATTTTAATCTCGATTTTGTCCCCAGATTTTAGCACTCCAACCCCTGCAGGTGTCCCAGTCAGGATTACATCCCCTGCATTCAAAGTCATTACGCTGGAAACAAAAGCAATGATTGTTTCCACAGGAAAAATCATGTCCCGGGTTGATGCCAATTGGCGAACCTGACCATTTACTTTACACGTAATCAATGCATCAGAATCATCAAATTCGGTTTGGATCACCGGGCCAATGGGGCAAAAAGTATCAAAACCCTTTCCGCGCGTCCATTGTCCATCTGATCTTTGCAAATCTCTGGCTGTAACATCATTCGCAATTGTGTACCCAAAAATGAATTTCCTGGCTTCATCAGGTTCGATCCATCTACCGGATTTCCCGATCACAACCGCTAATTCGGCTTCATGTTCCACTTGCTGAGATTGAGGAGGTATAAGAATAGTCTCCTCAGGTGCTAATAATGAACTGGGTGGTTTTAAAAACAATAATGGAATTTCCGGAACCTCCACCTGATGTTCTGCTGCGTGGGCTGCATAATTTCTTCCCAGGCAGATTATTTTGCTTGGCGAAACCGGTGGAAGTATTTTCACCTTCTCTAATGGAAGATCCGCTTCATTTCTACGAAAATCTCCAAAAACATCACCATCCACTTTCCCAATGAGCTCGGAATGAAGCCAGCCCCAATTTGTCGTATTTTGATATTCATACCGAATTATTTGCATTTTTTCTCCGTGGATATGATTTTGATACAAATTCGTTTTACAAATCTCAAACTTGATGGTTGATGAAAAACCACTCAGGTATTATAATTCGTCTTGCTTCGGGCGGATAGCTCAGTTGGTTAGAGCGCATCTTTTACACAGATGAGGTCGCAGGTTCGAGCCCTGTTCTGCCCACTTTTTATTTAAAATACTCCTTGCATTGACTGGGCATACCCAGTTAATTCCACATACCCGAATCCGGAAATTTCTTCTCCGTTTACAGTCCCTTCTATAAATACCGCTCCCTCCCAATACTGAAAAAATAGATTCATCTCCTGGTTTTCAATAACTGGTGTAATTTTCAAATCAATCTCCAAGTCAGATACTTTTACGAACCATCCTGATGGATAAGTGTGTCCATTAGGATTTATCCAGCTATTTATTCCCTGGATCTCAAAATCCTCCATTTCTAAATTAGTTGTTTCTCCATTTGTGTCAATAAAAGTACCACTGGAAAATTCACTCAATGATCCATCATCATTTCGAATCTGGAATAACATCAGTTCTGTTTGATCATCCAATTGAATTGAAAACCAATCCCACCCGACCTGATTGTCTCCTAATGTGCTTGTACCAAATTCATGATCCATCCAGCTATACCCAATAACATCAAACCACTCCTGACCAATTCTCAACCAGCCTTCTGTCAGTAACCTTGTTTGACTTAAGTAATAAGATGCATTCCCCGGTTCTTCGCCTTTCTGACTTAAACCGTGATCACCGTGAAATACCTCACCTTTTTGGTTTTCCAATCGGAAATTAATTTCAAAATTATCTTTTGCAGCGTTCATAAGAAATGTTCCATCTTCTAGCTGTTCAATTTTCCAGTCATATAACCAGATTGAAAAATAAGGCTCAGTTTTTGTCCCGGATAAATTATTCGCATTTCTACCAATTTGATCTGTGACATAATGTGAATTATTTTCTGTATCTGTAATTGCAAAATGGGCGAGATAAATTTGATCTGCAGACCAATTTGATGACCAATCCTGATTTGATTCATTTGATATCGCTCTACGGAAGAAGGTTAATTGATATCCAAAGTGTCTTCCGTCTTCAGTCTTCAAATTTCCGGTGTAATACCACCATTCCGTCAAAAATTGATTATGTGCTCCATAATCCAGGGGAAACTTAAATTCACGAACTTCGACAGCTTGCATAAATTCAATTGTTTTATCGGTTTCAAAAAATTCAATCTCATTGGTAGATGTTTCTTCCATGTTAAGCAAATTTCCACTGCCAAGTAAGAAAATAAAGATTATGCCTAGAAGGATCAATACAGCCATCAGAACTTTATTCATTACGAATCACCTCAATTGGACTAAGTCGGTGAATTTTGATCAAAGGATAAATACTCGCCAACAATGATGCTACTAAAGCAATTAAAACGCCCTGGGTTAACGACCAGAAATCCAGATCGAATTGAATTGTCCATCCAAATGAGCGCAAATTAATAACAAACACTAAAATCAATGAAATAATAATACCGGTTGGTATCGCAAAGATTCCGGCAATCAACCCCATAAATCCTGTTTCAAGCAAAATTAACTGGGCAATTTCCTTAGTTTTCATTCCAATTGCTTTTAATATTCCAAACTCTCTTTTTCTCTCATTAAGAATAATTAATGTGGCACTTAGAATTCCAATAAAGGAAACAATGGTAGTAATGAATCGTAAAGAATTGGTGATCGCGAAGGTTCTATCAAAAACTTCCAACACATCACTCCTTAAATCTCTATTTGATCGAATAATTAGTTGTTGATCAAACCCCACTACCTGTTTCTTAATCTCCCTGACAGAATCTTCAACATTAACACCTTTTTTCAGGTTTAACGATAGCGCGGTGATAGAGTCATTATTCCAATAAGTATTAAAAACTGAACGAGGAATCATTAAATATCCCTGACTTGAGGTGTAATCACTAAATATTCCCAAAACCTCGAAATCAATTATTCCATTTGGTGTCTGTAATGATATCTGCTCACCTATATTTTTTGAAATTCGGTTCGCGAGAGGTTCTGATACGAGCACTTTATTGTTTTGTAATTCCTCCCATACTCTTTCCTTCGGGATGAACAATGAGGAAAATATTCTTTCAAAAGCAATCTCATCATTGGAAATTACATTTATCTGCAGATCACTATTTTCAGTAATACCGGCAATTGTTAACAATGTGTCATATTTCTCAATTTGAGGATATTGAACTATTTTGGAAACAATCTCTTCTTCAATCGCTCCACCTGAACGATTAGCGAATTGATTTGGAACAGAAATATAGATATCTCCGCCCAATGTTTCCATCAGCCATATAGAAACAGTAGTTCTGAAACTATTGATCATCAGGGTCATTCCAATAGTAACTGCGACAGCCACCATAAGAGAAGCAACCGCGACCGACGTCCGAGATAAGGATCGATACAAATCTCTAGCGGCCATTCCCGGGATCATCCCTATTTTCCTTTTCATAAATCTAGAGAATGGTGGAAGAAGAAAATACATTGTTATCGCAGTAAATACAGAAAACGCGATAACAATAAAAAAAGTTGCCAGAAAAGCCCACCAAATATTCTTAAATAAAGGTGAAAATAACAGGAAACTTGCCAATCCAATTAGCAACAACTCCAAAAGTACTACTACTTTGAAGTATTTCCTAAATTTATTTTCAAAATCAGAGCGAATTTTTGCTACTCTGGGGGCCACCTGAGTAGCTTCTATCGCGGGAGGTATCGAAACAAAAACCGTAATAAAAATACCC
>CAYSFA010000009.1:19998-30478 GCA_964430025.1 uncultured Anaerolineaceae bacterium
TTAATGATGCTTTCTATGGGTAAGCTAGCATCCTTGACGTTAGTGACGAAATACAAGTCATTAATGGTTTGTAGAATTAGGTTTACTGTCCCTTTTCCAAGAACTGAGCCAACAATGACCCCCAGGAAAGTACCTATAATACCAATTACCAAGGCTTCAAAAATAACCATGGTGAATATCTCAGATTTATGAAATCCAATACTTCGATAGAGACCAATTAATTCCCTTCTTTGAACGACTGAGAAGGTCATGGTGTTATAAATCAGAAATCCACCAACTATCAAGGCGAGTAAACTCAATGCGGTCAGATTTAATTGGAAAGAAGCAACCATGCTTTCTTGTTGGAAGTTTTGATCTTGTGTGGATCGAATTACCAACCCATCAGGTAGAATTTCTTGAATTTTCTTTAATTCATCTTCACTCTTGAGAATAATTTCAATTCTGTCTAGAAATCCATATTTGTTGAATGTGGATTGGGCTGTGGAAATATCAACCAATATGATTCCTTTGATTGTTTCCCGAACAACAGGTTCATTAGTATTAATGAAACCAACAATTTTAAGTTCTCGCTCCCTGCCTTGAAAGGTGTAAGAAATCTTTTCACCCAATGCAACGCCAAATTCATTAGCAAGTTCTTTAGAAATCAATGCGGTATCTTTTTCAGCAATAATGGATACCAATTGTGTAAGTTGAAGATCATTCCCCCCGTAATATGATCGGAAAGGGAAATCTAAAAATGGATCAATTCCTAATAATAAAAATGGTTGTTGGTTGAAGTTGAGTACATTGATATATCCTTCAACAATCGGGGAAGCTTCTTTTAAAATTCCGTTCTGTTTTATTTCTGAAAAAAAATCATCTTGAATACCAATACCAGATGAAACTATTTGATGTGAGGATTTTCCAGTGATACTTTCTGCACTTAAATTAATAGCAGTTTTTGAACTTTGATTTGAATAATCAATGGCAATAACTACAGCCACTCCCAGCAGAATTCCAATTATTAGCAAAGTGGTCTGCCATTTTTGCCGCCATAATTGCCTAAGGCTAAATCTAATTACCGGATAATAATTCCTCATGGTTTAAAAATTGTTAATTCCCAACTAAATGGCCATCAATTAAAGAATAACTTTTATCCGCGAATTTTAAATAATCTCGGTTGTGGGTAACTAGAATCATATTTCTGTTGTGTGTTTTAACCAAATCAATGAGTAAGGCCATCACAACATCACCATTATGCTCATCCAGGTTGCCGGTCGGCTCATCAGCCAAAATAATTTGAGGATTATGAACAATCGCTCTTGCAATCGCGACTCTTTGCTGTTCACCACCGGATAATTTATCAGGATAATCATCTTTACGGTCAATCATTCCAACATCAGATAATATTTTTTCAGCTCTTTCAAAATCGCTCTGACTTACCAGTCTATTTAATTCGAGAGGCAAAATGGTATTTTCCCAAATTGTGAGAGAGGGTATTAAATTGAAGAATTGAAAGATGAAACCAATGTTTTTTCGTCGAATTTCGGTAAGTTGCCCATCATTCAATGAAGTTATACTGTTTCCATTGAAGTAAATAGACCCTGATGTTACTGTGTCTATCCCACTGATTAAGTTTAATAATGTGCTTTTTCCACTACCACTTTTCCCAAGAATGGCTATGATCTGGCCATTCTGAAAAGTTTCTGTTACGTTATTCAGGACTGTTCGTTGGTTGTTATAGCCATCGGTATAAATCTTTGTTACCTGATCCAATTTTAGAAAATATGACTGTTCCATAATAAATAAGATTCTAATCCATTCTAATTCGTCCTCAGTTAAAATGTATAAGATGCTACAAATTTTATACATTGATTTTTTATACGGGAACAAAATATTTACTTACGATTTGTTAATAAAACTTTGTTATAATCAAGGCATCTGGGGATGACAGGCTTCGACGGGAGAGGCTGGTCTCAGATTGCGAGTCGAGAGGTACCGACCTCGATAAATCAGTACAAAAAACAAGTGCCAATCGCACAAACAGTTACGCTGCTATGCCCCTCGCTGCTTAGTGAGTAGCTAGTAGCTACATGGTTCTTGCGAGAACCACGTCTATCTTCCCCGCTCCCTGACCGGAGGAAGAATAGGCGCCACAAAGTCAGGGTGCCGCATTTCCTTCTGTGAGAAATGTGAAAGAGAGCTTTCGGGCTTAAGCAGATAGCACTTCATCAGTTTTGTTGGTTGTCTGATGAAAATGCAAATTAATCAACTAACTACACTCGTAGATATCTGCTGATCTATTCTTTCGGACGCGGGTTCAATTCCCGCCATCTCCACTTTTTTTGGGGGTTAATTCTTTATACAAAGCAAACCTTTTAAATAAGCTGATTCCGGATAAAAAATATTAATGGGATGGTCCGGCCCTTGTGTCATTTTCTCTACTATTGAAATATTTACTCCTGCATCTAAAGCTGCATCAGAAACAATTTTTTGGAAGAGTTGGTCACTTACTCCTCCAGAACATGAATATGTTGCCAATATTCCACCTGGATTTAACAACTTTAACGCTAATAAATTAATGTCTTTATATGCCCTGGCAGCCCGGTTAACATGCGCTGCAGTCGGTGCAAATTTTGGCGGATCCAGAATAATGACATCATATTTTTGGTTTTTATCCCTCATTTTCCGCAATCCCTGAAATGCGTCCTCTGAAATCCACTCATGATCATTCATTGAGAAGTCATTCAACTGATGATTTCGTTTCGCAAGCGTTATGACATCAGCGCTACTATCAATAGATATTACCTTGGATGCCCCAGCCCCTACAGCATAAATACTGAATCCACCAGTAAAGGAAAAGACGTTTAGCACAGATTTGCCAGCGCAGAAATTTGATACAGTACGGCGATTAACCCGTTGATCAAGATAAAAGCCGGTTTTCTGACTATCTTGTAAATCTACAAGAAATTTATATCCGCCTTCATTGATTTCAACAAATTCAGGAACCAAACCAGAAATTACACCTATCTTTTCAGGCAACCCTTCCAGCTTCCTTACTTCGGCATCAGACCTTTCATAAATGTTTAGAATGCCAGTTGCTTCTATTAAGGCATCAATAATCTCATTTTTAAAAAATTCAACACCTGTTGCCAAAAATTGAACAACGAGAATCTCATTGTATTGGTCCACAATCAAACCAGGAATGCGATCGGATTCTGCGTAAACTAACCGCCAGGATGAATCGTTATAAATTTGTTTGTACGGTTCTCTTTTCTTAATGGCGTCTTCTAATCTATGGAAGAAAAATTCCTGATTAATTTCTTCATCATCTATTGACCACATTCTGATTCGAATTTGAGAATGGGGACTGAATGATCCCATGCCAAGAAATTCTTTTTTTGAAGAATAAACATGAACTAAGGAACCACTAGTTGGATTACCTAATACCGAATCAATTGCCCCGGAGAATATCCAGGGATGTCTCCTTTGGACTGCTTTCTCTTTTCCTTCTTTTAGATAAATTTTATTCATCTGTGTTTACCAATTCCAGAAATTCGTTTTCATTCAAAATCTTAATTCCCAACTCTTTTGCTTTCTCAAATTTTGATCCAGGATTTTCACCAACCAATAGAAAACTGGTATTCTTGCTGACACTACTGGATGTTTTTCCACCAAATTTTTCAATAGTATCTTTTATCTCATTACGTGAAAATTTTTCTAATGAACCAGTCACAACAATTACCAGATTTTCCAAAGGTAGCTTTTCAACTTTAATTTCACTTTTCCTTATTATGCTTGGCCAAACTCCAGCCATCTTCAATTTATCCAGAATTAGTTTATTTCTATCCTGTCTGAACCAATCTACTATCTGAGCCGCGATATTTGGCCCAATCCCTTCAATCGATAGCAATTCTTCCATTGTAGAGTTAGACAATTCTTCCAGATTGTTAAATCTCCTTGTCAACTCTACTGCCATCACTTCGCCAACACCCTTAATCCCCAAAGCAGTAATGACCTTACTTAATGGGCGAGATTTTGAATTTTCAATTGACTCTAATAAATTTTCAGCTTTCTTTTTAGCAAAACCTTCCAATCCTAATAGATCTTCTATTCTTAACTGATATATATCAGCTACATCTTTTAAAAGCCCCTCCTCCACCAATTGTTCAACAATCTTTATCCCCAATCCAACGATATCCATCGCGGATCGGGATACAAAATATTCAATGTTTCTAACTAATTGTGCCGGACAGGCAGCATTAACACAAAACCAGGCTACCTCACCTGGTGTTTGGTGGATAGGATTATTACAGGTGGGGCATTTTTCCGGAACAGAAAATACTTTTTCATCCCCTTTTCTTGCTTCTATGACCGGCCCAATCACATAAGGAATGACATCACCAGCCCGTTTTACAAAAACTTGATCACCTATGCGAATGTCTTTTTCAAAAATATAATCAAAATTATGGAGTGTTGCCTGACGGACTACCACACCACCAATTTCTACAGGCTCTAAAATGGCGTATGGCGTTAATACTCCTGTTCGCCCCACGTTTAATCCAATATCATTTAGGGTAGTTACCTCTTCCCTTGCAGGAAATTTTAATGCAATAGAGCCACGTGGATCTTTCCCGACAAATCCCAATCGTTTATCCAAATCAAGATCATTTATCTTAATGACAATGCCATCCACTTCGTAATTCAACTGATCTCGTAGAGTCTGCCACTTTGTTGAAACATTGAGTACTTTATCAAAACTTTCACACAATTCGGAATGTTCAGAAACAGGAAAACCTAATTCCTTTAAATAATTCAGGACTCCCCATTGAGTAGATGGGATCTCCCCATCACTCGTTAGAATTGTATAGGCGTAAAGTCGTAGTGGCCTTTGGGCAGTGATTTTTGGATCCAATTGCCGCAAGGATCCTGCTGCTGTGTTTCTCGGATTTAAATAGGTTTTCTCACCATTTTGTGAAATTTTTTGGTTTAAATCCTCAAAATCAGAAATCGTAATAAAAACCTCACCTCGCACAACCAAATGTTCTGGAACCAACAAATTCGGATTGTTCACTGGGATTTTCATTGGGATGGAACGAATGGTTCTGATATTGTTGGTAATGTCTTCTCCAATCTCACCATTTCCCCTTGTCGCACCTTGGGTGAAAAGACCATTCCTGTAATGCAAAACAACAGTCAACCCATCAATTTTTGGCTCGACAACATATTGAGCCTTCACAATATCTTGATCGAGCTTTAAGATTCTTTCTTTCCAGGCTTTTAAATCCTCCACATTAAATGCATTTGCAAGGCTTAATACCGGAACCGGGTGTTGAACCTTGTCAAATTTGGATGTAGGAACCATGCCTACCCTTTGTGTAGGTGAATCTGGAGTTATGATTTCAGGATACGTTCCTTCAATTTCACGTAATTCGACCAATAACTTATCGAATTGAGCATCACTGATAATTGGCTTGTCCAGAACATGATATTGATAATTATGAAAATTAATTTCATTTTTGAGTTTTTCATACTTATTGGAAATTTCGGGGTCAATCATAAAGTCTCCGTTTTTAACTAGTGACAAAATTTCTAGGTTATATTACATATAAATTGAATGATTTTTGATAAAATAATTCTAGTACAATTTCAATTGCTTTTGTAAGAGTTCCTTTTTTCCTTAACCCAAATAAATCTCGGAGGTTTACATGAAAATAATCGCGTATATTGCTTCAGCTATATTGATTCTATTTGGTGTCTTATTTATCCTCAGTGCATTCAGCCCCCAAGGCCAGGCAGGAAATTTATTGGTCGGTGCATTTTTATGTCTAATTGCATTTGGAATCATTTTTTTCGTAACGAGAAAGAAGAAAAACGAATCAAATACAACCAATGTAACTTTGAACATTGATTTACCCGGGAATGTATCTCTGGACACGATGAAATGTCAACAATGTGGTGGAACATTAACAAAAGACGCCATTTCAATGGTTAATGGTGCGCCAATGGTATCTTGTCCCTATTGCAATACAACTTACCAAATTACAGAAGAACCTAAGTGGTGATGAGGAACCAAAGACCGGAGGGAATGATGATTAAAAAACTAAGAGTTTTCAGTATTCTGCTTGTTTTATTGATGCTTGCAGGGAACACACACCTTGTTCAAGCACAGAACTATTATTTTTCTGTTGATAAATTGGACATGGAAGTTTTTGTGAATGAAGATGGCTCATTATCTATTGATTACACTTTTGATTTAGTTAACCAACCTGGAGCACATCCGATCGATATCGTTGATATTGGTTTACCCAATAATAATTACGTGTTAAGTAGTATCACTGCAGATATTAACGGTTCTCCTTTAACCGACATTCAAAAATCAGATTACATCGATATTGGAATAATGGTTAATTTCGAAGATAAGGCAATCCAACCCGGTCAAAGTGGTACTTTGCATGTATTTATTGGAACCATCAACAAGTCAATTTATCCTTCAGACGTTGAAGCTTCTGAAGATTATGCTAGTTTTGAAATTTCCCCATCTTGGTTTGGTTCAGAATTCATCTCCGGCAAAACTGACATGACAGTTACTCTCTATTTACCAGTCGGATTAACTTCTGAAGAACCACGCTATCACGCACCAACGAATTGGCCAGGAGACACCACTCCGGTAAGCGGTTTTGATAATGTGGGAGGAATCTATTACCAGTGGAATAGCCCTAATGCAAATTCCTTCACGCAATATAAATTTGGAGCAAGTTTTCCGGCCCGTTTAATTCCAGAGACCCAAATCGTTAAGCCTCCTGCCATTTCTATTGACCCGGAAGCCATTTGTTCAGTGTTGATTTGTCTAGGTATGGCTGGAGTTTTCGTTTTTTCAATTTATTCTGCCACCGTTGGAGCGAAAAAACGAAAACTTAAATATTTACCTCCAAAAATTGCTGTGGAAGGCCATGGGATAAAACGTGGCTTGACTGCGGTTGAAGTAGGCATTCTGATGGAACAACCGATGGACAAAGTTTTAACAATGATCCTATTCTCGGTCTTGAAAAAAGGTGCGGCTGAGGTTGTTACACGCCAACCTTTAAAGATTAGGGTGATTAAACCTGAGCCTGAAGGGCTAAACCCGTATGAACAGGAATTTTTAATTGCAATGGAGAAAGAAAAGAAAGAACAAACACCTCTTCTTCAAACGATGATTATTGAATTGGTCAAATCTGTTTCAAAGAAGATGAAAGGTTTCAGTCGAAAAGAGACTATCAATTTTTATAAAGAAATTATGGAAAAGGCCTGGAATCAGGTCGAAACCGCTCAAACACCTGAAGTTAAATCAGAAAAATATGAAGAGAACTTTGACTGGACGATGCTAGATAAGAATTATGACGACAGAACAAGAGACACTTTTGGAAGTGGTCCTGTCTTTGTACCAACCTGGTGGTGGCGCTATGATCCTTCTGTCCGTCCTGCTACCTCTTCACCCACCTTTGGCAAAGTGGACGCTTCCCCAACCCCGTCCGGGTCTGGTCAGACTAGCATAAATCTTCCATCCTTACCTGGTGCTGATTTTGCTGCCTCCATCACCAACGGAGTTCAAACATTTGCCTCTGGAGTTGTTGGAAATCTCACAAACTTCACCTCCGGAATTACTAACAAAACCAACCCCATTCCAAAATCTTCATCCTCTGGCAGATCCTTCCGGGGTGGTGGCGGTGGAGGTTCTTGCGCCTGTGCTTGCGCATGTGCTGGATGTGCCTGCGCCTGTGCTGGAGGTGGCCGCTAATGGCTTTCCCTTTGTGGCAAAAAATCACCAAAAGTAAATCAAGTTCAAAATTACCTGAAATTGGTATTTATCATTTTGCTCAGGAAAAGCAGGAAAGCAAGAATCGATTACATCTTCGAGTCGAACAGGATGGCAACGGCCTCCTTATGGTAAATGCTGCCAGAGCATATCATCTAAATCCCACCGCCACTGCTATGGCTTATTGGTCACTGAACGGCCATAATGAGAATGAAATATTGCAATCCTTGCAGAAGAATTTTGACATTTCTAAAGATCAATGCATAGAAGATGCCCAATCATTTTTATCGCAAATGGAAATAATCACTGATCCTGATGAAGCATGCCCACTGTGTGAACTGGATGTTGATTTAGACCTCCCGTTTTCTCATACTCCAAGCGCACCCTATCGAATGGATATAGCCATTACTTATCAATGCAACAATGATTGCACCCATTGTTATAACGCCAGGGTGAGGAACTTTCCACATTTATCAAAACAGGAATGGTTTTCTGTCATCGATAAGATTTGGTCACTTGGCATCCCACATATTGTCTTCACGGGTGGTGAACCCACCATTTACAAACATCTCCCGGAACTAATTCAATATACAGAAAACAAAGGCATCATCACTGGCATAAACACAAATGGACGAAATCTTGCGAAAGAGCCTTTATTGAAAGAATTAATTTCAGCCGGATTGGATCATGTACAAATCACCCTCGAATCCTCAGACCCACAAATCCATGATGAAATGGTAAATCGTCCTGGAGCATGGGAAGAAACAGTTGCAGGTATAAAAAATGTAGTCAATAGCGATCTGTATATGATGACAAATACAACAATGCTGAAGACTAATTACCACACCTTATCAGACACTTTGGACTTTTTAGCTGATTTAGAAGTCCCCACAATTGGATTAAATGCTCTTATTTACTCCGGAAAAGGGAAAGATGTGGGAACTGGCTTATCTCAAGCACAGCTGGAACCTTTGTTGGATATCGCGAAACAAAAAACAACACAGAATAATCAAAAATTAATTTGGTACACACCAACCCAATACTGCCGATTTAATCCAATCACCAACGAACTGGGGGTTAAGGGTTGTACAGCTTCTTTGTATAATATGTGTATTGAGCCAAACGGGGACGTCCTTCCTTGCCAATCCTACTATTTCTCTTTAGGAAACATTTTGCACAACACCTGGAATTCCATTTGGAATCATGATTTATCCATTCAACTACGTGAGAGAAGGAATCTTCCTGAAAAATGCAATCAATGTGATCTCATAAAAGAATGCGGAGGGGGATGCCCCTTATCTCATTAAGATGATTTGTTAGATTCACCCGATTTAAGGAGGACAGAATGCCAAATATATTCGAACAAATAAAGTCAATCTTTTTTGAAAAAGCACAAGTAATGCCGCCTGGTCTTTATAACTACCAAACACCCAAAGAAAGTGAATATCAATATAGACTTCACCTACGAATTGAACCAGGTGGAGAAGGTCTTTTAATAATCAATGCAAGCACTGTTCTTCATTTAAATCAAACAGCTACAGAGATGGCATATTATCTGGTTAATCAAATTTCAAAACGAGAAGCATTGGAAATGATAGTTAAAAGATATCAGATCAGTTTTTCTGAAGCGACAAAAGATTATGAAGATTTCATGGAACGAATTGAGACCCTAATTAACACACCAGATCTTGACCCTGTGACATATTTAGGATTTGATCGACTGTCTCCATACAAAGATTTTCCGATTGCACCATATCGACTTGATTGTGCATTAACTTATCAATTATCCTCACAAGAATCTGAAAGTTATTCACCTAAGGAAAGGGTGACCAAAGAATTATCCTTCGATGAATGGAAATCCATACTCGCTAAAGCCTGGGAAGTCGGAATTCCCCATGTGATTTTCACTGGTGGTGAACCAACCTTGCGACCTAACTTAATCGGGTTGATCCAGACTGCTGAAAATTTTGGTTTGGTTACAGGTTTATCAACGGATGGTTTGAAATTAGATGATGATGATTACCTTTCAGAAATTCTAAACTCCGGATTAGATCATCTTTTGATTACACTTAACCCGAACCAGGAACAATCCTGGAAAGCAATCAAGAAAGTAATCCCACAAGATATCCATACAACAATCCACGTAACAATAGATGATGGTTCTATTGAACAATACCTCGAAATTCTCTCTGAATTACAGAAAATTAAAGTAGAAAATATCTCCTTGAGTTTTAGTGATCACAAATATGAAACCAAGACGATGGAAATTCGCAATAAAGCTGCCGAATATGGGTTTAATTTGAATTGGGACCTTCCCGTACCGTATTCGCAATTTAATCCTGTTTCCTCCGAAATAAATGATGATGACGATAATCCTAATGGTGCTGCGAATGCATGGCTATATATCGAACCAGATGGGGATGTCCTCCCCGGTCAGGGAATCACGGTTAAATTAGGAAATTTCCTGGAAGACACCTGGGAAAGTATTTGGCAAAAAGCAAAAGACTTCAATAAATTTAATGAATAATGACGAATTTTGGGCTCAACGTTATAAAATTCAAGCTCAATGGACGAAAGAAATACGAAAATTTATTACCCAACTGATTTCGCTTCCAAAACAAGCTAAAGTCCTGGAAGTAGGTTGTGGTTCATTTGCAGTTTTAGAAGAATTCGCGAGTCAGGACTTTAAGCTATTTGGTATTG
>CAYSFA010000009.1:30488-34379 GCA_964430025.1 uncultured Anaerolineaceae bacterium
ATTCTGAATTATGGCTCCCCGTCAAACACTTCAGCGTTAGGAATAAATGCAGATGGATACCACCTTCCATTTGATGATTCTAGCTTTGACCTATGTTACTGTCATTATCTACTTTTATGGCTGGGTTCTCCACTAAAAGTTCTCCAGGAAATGAAAAGAGTTACCAAAAACTCAGGTTGGCTGTGCTGCTTTGCGGAACCAGATTATTTAGGACGAATTGATTTTCCAAGCTCATTAGAGACAATGGGTAAATTACAAAACCAATCATTAGAGAAACAAGGCGTTAATTTATCCAGCGGAAGAAACCTGACTGGTTGGTATTCTCAACTTAAATTAACAAACTTTTCCTGGGGAATTTTGGGTTCCCACAACGACCTCGCCAACCGTAAAGTTAACAAAGATGAATGGAAGATGACAGAAATGGATATATCTGAAAATTTATCTTCTTCGGAAATTTCCAAATTCCAGGATTTGGATTATTCCGCTCAAAGAGAAGGTTCAAGAATATTCTTCGTGCCCACCTTTTATGCCTATGCGAAAGTGGAGAAATAAGTCCCCGGATTACCTCAAAAAAGGTTGTCAAAAAGAAAATCACCCGCTATAATTACGCCATCGGGGCATGGCGCAGTCCGGCTAGCGTGCTTGCATGGGGTGCAAGAGGCCCTGGGTTCAAATCCCAGTGCCCCGACAAAAGCCACTTTCCAGTGGTTTTTTTATTGAACAAATAAGACAAAACCAATCATATTTTGGTATAATTTTCCTATGGCATCAAATAAGTACTCACGTCGTGATTTTATAAAATTATCAGCCATAAGCTTGGGAGCACTCTCAACTCAGGCTTTTCAACCATTTTTTGGATTTGAATCCGAACAAAAAAGTAATTTGATGGCTCGTATAGCTACTGATTCAGTGAGTGTTTATTCTCAACCAAACGACGAGAGCAGAATCCTTTATCAGCGCTATCGTGATGAAATCGTTAACATTTACGAAGAAGTTATCTCAGAATTCGGTCCTGGATATAATCCACTTTGGTACAAAGTATGGGGCGGATACATCCATAGTGGTTATTTACAGAGGGTGGAAATGAAATTCAATCCTATTCAGACAGACATTCCTGAAACCGGTGTTTTAGGCGAAATCACGGTCCCTCTAACTCAAACAATGAGAAACAGATTATGGCTTGGATGGGAACCTGTCTATCGATTGTATTATCAGTCCACTCATTGGGTCATGGGATTGGATGAAGGGCCAGATGGTGAACCCTGGTATCGATTGAAAGATGAATTGCTCAATGTTGATTACCACATTCCTGGACAACACCTTAGAATTATCCCATTGGAAGAAATGACCCCTCTATCGCCAGACGTTCCTCCGCATAAGAAACACATTGAGGTTTCGATTATCCACCAGAACTTAAAGGCATTTGAAGATGGAAACCTTGTGTTTGAAACAACGATAGCATCTGGTGTGCCTATGAGGCTTCCAGATCCAGACTTAATTCCTACAGATACTCCCAAAGGCACATTTAACGTACAATCAAAATTGCCATCTAAGCATATGGGAAATGGGCATCTCACTTCAGACATCTATGCCTATGAATTACCAGGCGTCCCATGGACAACCTTTTTTGAGCCAAAAACGGGGGTTGCGTTTCATGGAACCTATTGGCATCATAATTATGGGATTCGAATGAGCAGAGGATGTGTAAACATGAAACCAGAGGAAGCTAAATGGATTTATCGTTGGTGTACACCAGAATCCACAGGTGAGGAAATCGAAACCAGAGGGTTTGGCACCAAGGTCATCGTTACTTAATCCACAAATTGCCGAAATACAACATTTCCTAATAACCGACCGTTCTTGGTGAGGTGGATCACATCATCATTATCAATTTGAATTAGGTTGTTTTTCATCAGGTAATTCAATTCTTTTTTGAATATCTCCAATGGTGATTCATTAAAATTTTTCGTAAAATCGCTGATCGATACCCCTTCGTTTACCAATCTCAACCCCAACATGAACATTTCTTGCATTTTTTGATGTCTGCTTACATCTTGTTTATTATTCACAATCGTACTAAGCTGAGAATCAACAATTGCACCAATATTCTCATATCGAAAATTCGGGAGATAACCGTGTGCGCCAGCTCCTATCCCAATATAATATTTATTTCTCCAATATTGTAGGTTATGCTGGCAGCGATAATCTTTTGTTCTATCTACTTTGTAATAGTTCGAAATTTCATAACATTCATAACCAAATTTCGTGAGGTACTGATCAGCCAATTCATACATTTCAGCTGCCAGATCAGGATCAGGATTTTGAACCAACCCTTTATTAACCCAATCAAATAATGGAGTTTGTTCCTCGATACCCAGAGCATACAAAGAGAAATGTTCTGTTCCAAGACTAAGACAATCCTCCAGGTTCTTTTTCCAATCTTCTAAAGTCTGCCCTGGCAATCCATAGATCAAATCCAGATTAATATTGTCAAAATCCGCCTTTTTGGCGTTTTTAATCGCCTGGATGGACTCATAATGGTCATGGATTCGTCCTAGTAATTGTAGCTGTTGAGGATTAGATGTTTGTAAACCAAAACTTATTCGATTAAATCCAATTTCTCGGATTCTTTTTAAGTAGTCGAGAGAAACTGTTCCTGGATTAGCTTCAAGACTAATTTCAGCATGATCTGAAAAATCAAAAAATTCATTGATCGTATTAAAAACCTTCTGATATTGATCTGCAGAAATTAAAGATGGTGTGCCCCCACCAAAGAAAATGGTTTTTATTTTTGGTTTAGAAATAAAATAATTCCCATAAAATTTGATCTCCTCAATAAGTTTTTCTAAATAGAGAGGGATCAGATGATCCATGCCAGAATATGTGTTAAAATCGCAATAAGAACACCTTTTCTGACAAAATGGTATATGCAAATAAATACTTTGAACAGTTTCCATATTCAATGATTATAAAGCAAAGAAATTAACCATATTTTGCAATAAGTGACAATTCTGCTGTGTTATAATGCGCAATTAGGTAAATATTCGTTATTTCAAAAAAATTAGGAAAAAATATGACAATTAGTAAAAATAATGATCAATCATCCACATGTCCTGTCTGTGGGTCTAAGGTAAGTCAAAATGCGACCCGTTGTTTTGTATGTGGATCTTCGATTGAGAAAAGTCAAACAAGATCCTCATCCAAATCAACAAATAATAATGAGATTAAAGGACCAAAAGTTCCTTCAGTTACGATTGCTTTACCACTCGTTATTGCTTTAGTTATTTTATTCCTGGCAATCGGTGCTGGTGCAGTGTATGCTGTCATGAATCAAACTGGGATGGTTGTCGAACCAACGGTGACACCAACCACCACAACAACAGCAACCATCACATTAACCCCTACATTAACTACAACACCAACTATTGAACCAACAATGACACCACTACCTGATTTAGAATATCAGGTTCAATCCGGCGATAGCTGCTTGGATATCGCTTTTCTTTTCAACGTTTCTGTAAACAGTATTGTGGTTAGAAACAATCTTTCTGCAACATGTGACAACCTGGTAGTGGGTCAGACATTATTCATCCCACAACCAACACCTACCCCATCACCTCAACCCTCACCAACATTAGGAGAACAGGATGCTACCAAAGCGGCCTGTAACACGATTTCCTACACAGTAGGACCTGGTGACACTTTGAGTACGATAGCAATCAACTATAACGTGGAGATTGACGCAATCCGTACATGGAATGGAATAACTTCAGATATCGTTTATGAAGGAATGCCATTGGTTATTCCGCTTTGTGAAAGACTCCCAACACCTGGACCGACACCAACAGCTACTAACCCTCCTCCTTACCAGGCACCAAGTTTGTTATTGCC
>CAYSFA010000010.1:0-34067 GCA_964430025.1 uncultured Anaerolineaceae bacterium
CAAAACCCCAAGATATCCAGTTCAACTTTCCTTTTTCAGGAAAAAATTGGGATACCATTCAAATTCATCAAAAAGGTTTCATTACATTCAATGATGAACCTGTAGATTCTTATAATCTATCCTTGCCAGGTAATCGTATTCCCAGTATTGCAACGCTTTATTTAAAAGATTTTTCACCCGCCGATGAAAGCAAGGTATTCTTCAATAGTTTCGAAGATCAGGCGATAATCACGTGGTTTCTCACTGCGAGTGATCCTGAAAATCCTGTTTATTACAACACACAATTAGTTCTGCAACCTGAAGGCTCGTTTCGTGTCACATTCAAGGATGTCCAGATAAACCGGGATTACGATCCTTACATTCCGAAAGATATGGAGGTACTAAGCGGATTTTTCCTGGGAGAAAATGATAAATCTCCCACAAGGGTCAAATTTAATAACCTTGCACCATTCACCAGTGTGAACTGGAAAGGTGTCTATCAGGATTATTACATTGATTTCCGCAGTCATTTGCATTGGGCGATCTCCATGCAATTTCTGGCAATGTTAATTGTTTCGATTCTTATGATTATTGTGTATCCTATTTTCATTCAGAATAATTTAGTCAAACCAATTCAGGCAATAAGAAATAGCATTTCCAAATTACTTCATGGAGAAATTCCCGAACCTCTGGAACCAAAATTCAGTGACGATCTTGGTCAGGCATCTTATGAATTTAATCATGTTATCCGGGCTTTTCAGGAAAAGCAAATAGGTAGTGAAAAGAGAGTAAAAGACATCGAGGATAAACTCAGTTTTCGAAATATAGAGATCAAACACACGCTGGAAAGATTGGCAGATGAAATTGACCATAAAAACAAACTCAAACAAAACCTTGAGTTTTATATTCAACAAAACAAGAAGCTTCAAATCACTGATGAATTCGGATGTAACAATCGTGCTCAATTGTTAAGTGAATTAGAAGTTGAAATGAAAAGAGCCAAACGATACAATTTACCTTTATCTTTTGTAATCCTGGACCCGGATTATTTACGAATGATCAATGAAACCTATGGTTTTTCTACAGGCAATGAAGTTCTTCAATCCCTGGTAAGCACCTTATTGGAAAAAATGCGTGATACTGACATCGTTGGAAGGGTAAGCGGGGAAGAATTCGGAATCATCATGCCTCAAACTGCTGGTAAAGAAGCAGTGATTGGTGCCAATCGCATTCGCACAATCGTTGGAGAAAAACCAGTTGAAACCACCAAAGGAAAAATTCGATTGTCAGTAAGTATGGGGGTAGTCGAAATTAAGAAAGAAGGGGTTTCATCAATCGATCTAGTTCTACATCAGGCCAGCCTCGCCTTAGAGGAGGCTAAACGAAATGGTCGTAACCAAACAATCCTTTATAACAGTGATTTAGAAATAAAATCAAAATAATCTGGATTGCGGACAAAAACTGCCCGGCTATCAAAACCTATCAATTTCCAACAATTGGGTCTGAAAAGGTGTACTTAGGATTGAATCCTCTATTACAACTTCCTAAAATGAAATAGTATTCTGTTCTTTCAATTCCTAAGGAGGATCCCATGTTAGTAACTGCACAAAATATATTGGAAATTAAAGGTAAAGACATTTGGACGATCTCCCCTGATGATAGTGTTTATGACATGTTAAGGTTAATGGCACGTGTCGATATAGGTGCTTTATTGGTAACAGATGGAGATAAATTAATTGGTATTGTCTCTGAAAGAGATTACGCCAGAAAAGTAATCTTGTTAGGCAAAACTTCCAAAGAAACATTGGTGAAAGAAATCATGACTAAGGAAGTAATTCGAATTCACCCAATGCAAACGGTTGAAGAATGTATGGATATTATGACGAAAAATCGGGTGCGACATCTACCAGTTATAGACGATGGCAAGTTGGTAGGTGTAATATCCATTGGCGATGTAGTTAAGAATATCATCTACAAACAAAGAGAAAAAATTAAAGGCTTAACTGAAAAAGTGTTAACCAGCGAATAGACAATTTCTCAATTACAACTTAAAGGGACAGCACCGCTGTCCCTTTTGTTTATGATGATAATTCTCATTCTTCCCAAACACATACTATAATTAAGACGATCTTTAGAAAATATGGAGGTTTTCATGTCTTCTCCCAGAGTGATTCGCGCTCCCAGAGGTAATCAACTAACCTGTAAATCCTGGCTTACTGAAGCGGCGTATCGTATGATACAAAATAATTTAGACCCGGAAGTAGCCGAAAAACCTGAAGATCTGGTTGTGTATGGCGGTCGGGGACAGGCGGCACGTAATTGGGAAGCATTTGATGCCATCCTGGAATCATTGAGAACGCTGGAAGATGACCAGACTTTACTCGTTCAATCCGGGAAACCGGTTGCTGTCTTTCAATCACACCCAGATGCCCCACGGGTCTTAATTGCCAATTCTAATTTGGTTCCGTTTTGGGCTACTCAAAAACATTTCGATGAACTTGCTAAAAAAGGTTTGATCATGTATGGTCAAATGACGGCTGGGTCCTGGATATATATCGGTACTCAGGGTATTTTACAGGGCACATACGAAACTCTCGGTTCTTTGGCAGCTCAAAAAGGTTGGCCTTCTCTCAAGGGAAAGTTGGTCCTGACGGCTGGCTTAGGTGGGATGGGTGGCGCACAACCTTTAGCAATCACAATGAATGAAGGAATTGGACTTTGTGTTGAGGTCGACCCCGAACGTGCTCATCGTCGAAACCAAATTGGCTATGTAGATGTTGTTGTGGACACCCTTGAAGAAGCAATGTCTTTGGTGGAAGAAGCCAAGCATGAGGAAAAACCCTTATCCATTGGTTTGGTTGGCAATGCAGCAGAAATCTTCCCTGAATTAGTGTTAAGAGGCATCACACCAGATGTGGTTACTGACCAGACATCTGCACACGATGTGATGATGTATGTACCAACCGGGTTATCCGTAGAAGAAGCTGCCCAATTAAGAACTTCTGACCCCGATCAATATGCAAAACAGTCAGTAGACTCGATGTCAAAACATGTGGAAGCGATGCTGGAATTTCAAAAACGTGGTTCTGAAGTATTCGATTACGGTAATAATATTCGTCAGCGTGCTTATGATAATGGGGTAAAGCATGCCTTTGATTTTCCCGGGTTCGTTCCGGCTTATATTCGTCCATTATTTTGCGAAGGAAAAGGTCCATTCCGTTGGGTGGCTTTGTCTGGTGACCCTGAAGATATTTATCGAACTGATGAAGCAGTTGCGGAATTATTCCCTGAAGATAAACACCTGCACCGCTGGTTGAAAATGGCCAAGGAAAGGGTACCCTTCCAGGGGTTACCATCCAGAATTTGCTGGTTAGGGTATGGGGAGCGTGTTAAAGCAGGGCTCAAGTTTAACGAGATGGTAGCTAATGGCACCTTGAAGGCACCAATCGTAATTGGTCGAGATCATTTAGATGCTGGTTCCGTGGCATCTCCAAATCGTGAAACCGAGTCAATGTTGGACGGTAGTGATGCCATCAGTGATTGGCCGATCCTTAATCTTATGATCAACGCTGTAGGAGGAGCCACCTGGGTTTCCTTCCACCACGGTGGTGGTGTTGGGATCGGATATAGCCAGCATGCCGGTATGGTGATCGTTGCCGACGGCACCCCTCAAGCTGCTGCCAGATTGGAACGAGTGTTAACCACTGATCCAGGCATGGGTATCGTACGTCATGTAGATGCTGGGTATAATATAGCGATCGAAGCAGCAAAGAAACACAATATAACGATCCCTATGATGAAAGGCTAGTCCTATTACTCGGAAATTGCGTTTTGTGTGGTTTTTTCTAACGATTCTGATAGGCTTTTCAATCGGATTCTATTTCGGTTGGGTGCGGATGCCAACCTCAATTAATTCCACACAGATTTCCAATTTGCGAAGTGACTACATGACTGATTATGTGTTAATGGCTGCTGAATCCTACCAACAACATCAGAACCTGGAATACACCACCAGCCAGCTCGTATTATTGGGCGAGGAACACCCCCTGCGTTACATTCAAAAAGCGATCATCGTCGCGGAAGAATTGAATTATGACCACCTGGATATTGAAATGCTGGCATCTTTAGCCCAGGTATATCAGATGCCAGAAATAACGAGTGAAACGCCATGAATTCTCGTTTCGCTGAGGAAAGACGCCATCCCCCCTACTATTTGATCACAGGATTTATTCTGGGTTTGGCGATTGGACTCATTTTAACCCTGGTAATTTTGCCGGTTCAATATTCAAACGTTCCTCCAGAAACCTTAAATCAAACGGATAAAGATCGTTATAGGTTAATGATAGCCTTGTCATATCAATCCAATCAGGATATAGGACGTGCCACCTCTCGGCTGGGCTTATTACGTGATGATGATATTGCCGGCCAATTGATCCAACAATCCAGAAGAAGTCAAACCAGAAGTGATGCTCAAATTTTGTTGAACCTGGCGCAAGCAATTCAGAACCCAAACTTGCAGCCTGTAAATGGTCAGGAAAATGAAACTCCCATTTTCACCATGACGCCCTCATCTCCTGAAACACCCACGCCTACCCATACAATTACACCAACTTTATCCCCAACGGTTGAAATCACCAAAACGCTGACAAATACAGAAGCACCAGAATCCACTCAGACACGACCAACAGCAACTGTGACGCCGTCAGTAACCAGTATTGTCAGCATGAATCTGGCTTTCCAACTGATAGAAAATCAGACGATCTGTAACCCCACTTACAATGTACCTTTAATCCAGGTAGAAGTGTTTGACAGTGAGGGCGAACCTTTACCGAATGCCCAAGTAATCGTCACCTGGCAAAACGGTCAGAATTCTTTTTACACAGGTTATTATCCGGATATAAGTATCGGATATGCTGATTATCAGATGGAACCAGAGACTACTTATAACGTAAAAGTTGGTGACATTGGCGAATTGGTCACGAATCTGACAGCACCAACTTGTGATGATGAAGATAACAATACTTTTTGGGGGAGCATCTACTTACAATTCGAAGCCCCGTAGTAACATCCGTTTATTGGGTCTGGAAGTTATTTTTTCTCTTCCGTTTTGATTTGTTGTAATAGCATCTTATACTGGTTGGAGTTGGGAGGGTTCATTGCGATGATCGCTTCGACCATTTCTATCGCTTCCCATTTCTCTCCTTTATCGAGCAAGAGGTCTGCCAATTTATCCATTTGTTGAATTGCCTTTGATGTTTGACCATAACGGATGAAAGCATCCATCAATCGTCTTCTGATATCTGTATTATCCGGATATTCTTTTATCAATTCATTCAGAAAAGCAACTACTTCCTTGGTTTTTTGCATCTCTTCCAGGGTTTTGACATAGTTATCAATCTCTTTAAGGGCAGCCGGGTGTTGTCCTAACCTTAAATTGATATTGATAATCTGCATACGAGACGCTGCATCCTCTGGTTGAATGGATCGCAATTGCTCGAAAATCCTCAATGCCTGACGCCAATCCAGACGTTGCATGTCGATATCCGCTATCTTGGTAAGAACCTGAACAGCCCATTTTCGATTAGTTTTCGATTGCTGTGCCAACCGCAAAGCTGACAAATAGGAAGCCCTGGCTTTATCTAAATCCGCCAACCTATATTGAATATCCCCCATTTCCATGTACTCACTGATTGCTTCATCAATTTGATTATGGGTTGTGTGCAATTCAATTAACCTATTGCGAACGGAAATATCCATTGGTGCCATTAAGGTGACGCGTTTCAAAACCCGTATTGCCTGTTCAACATCATCTCGTACTTCATACAAATCAGCGACCAACAAGTATTTTTTAATAGCATCTTCAACTTGCCCATTCTTTACTAGAAGGTCTCCAATTTGCAAGTGCAATGGCAAATAGGTTGGGGCATATTGCAGGGCGTGGTAAGCTTCTTCCATTGCTGAACGGAAAAACTCTTTTCGAGACAAATCACGTACAACAGCCAATGCTTCCACAATTTGGCCGGAGCGAGAATGTAATAGCATCTCGATAAGTGGTACCGGTGGATTTTCTTCGTTTTCCATTGGCATTTGTGCTCGAGCTTTTTGAAGGTAATCACGCCAATCAGCACGCATCAGTTGAGAACGCACATTTTGGCACAATGCCATCAAATTATTGGGATTGGTTTCATGTTGTTGTGCTTCCAAAATTGGTTCATATAATTGTTTCAATTCATCCACAAATTTTGGCGATACTGTTGTTAGATCTGCCAGGCGATAAGCCTGTAAATAAGCTGTTGTTGCTTCCTGGAAGTTATTTTCCTGTTCGTTTATTCTTCCAATAATAAGGTGGGAAGCAATTGCATATTCCGGTCGTCTTAAGGCATTTTGTAAATAACTGATCGCTTTAGTAGGATTTTCTTCCGCCAATAATAGACCCAACATGTAGTAAACAGGCGTTTTCTCCAATCCAATATCGAGAACGCGTTGTAATTCTTCAGCTGCCCGCTTATTATTCCCACCTGAATGCAGATCAATGGCATGTCCAAGATGCAATAAAACGCGGGTCCGGTCTGCCTGTTCGAGTGAAAGTCCTCCCGTTCCTCGTGTGATTGCGGATATTCCATGTCTTCCAGATGTCCCTGGGTCTGAATCTGTGTCTGACGAATCGAATAACATCGCCGCTAGCTCTTCTAATGCGCTTTGCTCGGTTTCCGCTACCGGATCCATCATTTTCTGGTTAGCTTCTTCAGCATGCGTCTGAATTTGTTGCATTGCCAAACGTTTCTTTTCTAATGGTTTAACACCTTTTGGTTTCTCCGGCTTGGGTAATCGTTGGTTCGATTTAAGCAATTTCATCGCGTTTTGCACATCGATATTATCCGGAGCGATTTGCAGGCAGTATCGCACTGCCTGAATGGCTTTCTGACGGTCACCAGTACTCTGCATGATACTGGCTGCAGCTAAATATTCACTGGCAGCTTCATTTTTCTTGCCTAATTTGTCATAAATCATCGCCAAACGTGAGCGTGCATTCAAATTATCCGGATCCAACATAATTACATGCAACCAGGATTCAATTGATTTTTCAACATCTCTGGCCTTTAGTTGCATTTCTGCTGCCTGCATCCCTGTGCGAACAGCGTCTTTGATTCGCCCCATGTTTTCAAAAATATTTGTCATTTTTTCGTACGGGACAGGATCATTCGGGGAAATCATGGAAACGCGTTGATAATGCGTAAGCGCTCCTTCATAGTCTTCCATTTCTAACAAAGCCAATCCCAGGCTGATGAGTGCCATGGGATCATCAGGGAATTGTTCCAATGATTCGCGATAATATCTAACCGCCTCAGACCAGTTCTGATCCCAAGCAGCAGAATGACCTTTGTTCATTGAAGAAAGAAATGCTTGTTGATCTCCACTCATAATTTTCCCTTACCTTTATTGGTTGATAACCTCAAGACTGCCCCAATTTTTACCCCACCGTGCTTCTGTTGACAACGGAATACTCAGGGTATACGCATTTTCCATAGTTGATTGTACCAATTTTGTTGTTTCTTCACGTTCATTTTCCGGAACTTCTAATAGAAGTTCATCATGAACCTGCAATAAGATTTTCGCCTTTAATTGTGATTTTTGCAAGGCAGAAGCCAGTTTAATCATCGCGATTTTCAGGATGTCAGCTGCCGTCCCCTGAATGGGAGAATTGATCGCTTCACGCTCTTCACGATTACGTAAATTCACATTGGTAGTCGTTGACAAATTAGGGAAGTATCGCCGTCTACCGTGTAAAGTCTCCACATAGCCCTGTTGCATGGCCATTTTTCTTAATCCATCAAGATACACTTTCACCTTGGGAAAGCGATTAAAGTAAGCCTTCACAAAATTCTCTGCTTCGGAAAGAGTTAATCCTGTTGAACGACTTAATCCAAACGGGCTCATTCCATAAATGAGACCAAAGTTAATTGCTTTTGCATGTCGGCGTTGTTCTTTGGTTACCTTCTCAAGGGGAACTTCGTAGATAGCTGCCGCGGTGGTTGAGTGAATATCCTGACCAGCCCGAAAAGCATCTAACATGGCAGTATCCTGAGACATATGAGCAACAATCCGTAATTCAACCTGGGAATAATCGACCGCCAACAACCCATACCCTGGAGCAGCTACGAACCCATTACGGACTTTCCGACCTAATTCTGTGCGAGTGGGGATGTTTTGCAAATTTGGATTTGAGGAGGACAGTCTCCCGGTTACAGCCACAGTCTGACTGTATGAGGTGTGAATCCGGCCTGTCTCAGGATTAATTTGCTCAGGAAGGGTTTTAACATAAGTCGACTGTAATTTGGATAACTCACGATATTCGAGCATTAGATCAACGACTTTATGTTTTCCCTGTAATTCCTCCAGAACCGCTGCATTTGTTGAATAATGGCCGCTGGCTGTCTTCTTTTTGCTGGGGGAATCAAGTTGTAATGTTTCAAATAGCGCGACTGACAATTGCTGCGTAGAGTTTATATTGAATACATAACCAACGAGTTTATGCACTTCACTTTCAATTTCAACCAATCTTCTTTCTAATTCTTTCTCCATTTTGTTGAAGAAATCCTTATCCACAGCGATACCAGCCATTTCCATCTTTTCCAAAACGGAAATCAATGGCATTTCAATGTCTTCAAGGATCTTAAGAAGGTTGTTCTTGGTGAGTTGTTCTGTCAACCTGGGTAATAAGGCTAAGGGAACTGCCGCGTCTGCTGATGCATAAGGTGCCACATCCTCCGCAGGAACGTCTGCCATATTTTTCTGGGATTTTCCACTTCCGATCAATTCTTCAATACGGGTCATTTGTAACCCTAAATATTGGTCAGCAAGGTCTTTCAATCCATAATTAAATGAACCTGGATCCACCACCCAGGAAGCCAGCATGGTGTCAAAAACGTAAGGTTTGACCTCAATGTCATATTTTGACAGCATCATGCCATCATATTTCAAATTATGACCAACCTTCTTTACTTTCGGATCTTCCATCAAAGGTTTTATAGCCTTGATAACATTTTCAATAGCCAACTGGTTTACGTTGTTTCGATGGCCAACAGGGATGTAATACCCTTTCGAAGGCTCTGATGCCATTGAAATCCCCACCAGCTTTGCCCTCATAGGATCAATATCCGTAGTTTCTGTATCAAAACTAAGCCATTCGGATTTTTTCAAAGTATTCACTAATTGATCTAATTTTTCCTGGGAATCAACTAATATCGATTCAATCTCGGATCGTGGTAAATTTCCTATTTTTTCAACAGGTTCACCAAACAAAGAAAGTTGTTCGGAAGGACTAAAAGCAGCCCTTTGCGCTTCCAAATCACGTAAACGGCCTAATAAAGTTCGGAATTCCAGGTCCTTAAATATTTTTTCAACTGCCTTAAAATCAAGGTGTGATGTGCTGGCTTTTTCAATATCAAGAAAAACTTCAATATCTGTTCGAATACGAGCTAAATCTTTGCTTGTGAACGCCAATTCTTTCCCATTTTCCAACTTCGTTCGGAATTTTGAGGGCACATCATCCAGATGTTCATAGATTTCCTCAATGGAAGAATAATTCTCCAACAAATTCAAGGCTGATTTTTCACCAATCCCAGGTACCCCAGGGATATTATCAGATGAGTCACCCATCAAAGCTTTTAACTCGATAATTTTTTCCGGTGGAACACCCATTTTTCTCTTTACATCTTCGATACCATAATCCATTGCATCAGCCATGGATTTTCCAGGTAAATTAACCAAAATTCGATCAGTCACCAATTGAAGGAGATCCCGATCTCCGGTAATAATCTTTACCCCCAACCCTTTCTCAACTGCCTGTTGGGCTATTGTGCCTAACACGTCATCAGCTTCAGCCCTTTCTTTCTCCAAACGGGGAATATCAAAGGCATCAATTATTTCTCGCAGTCGTTCAATTTGCTGACTAAGATCATCCGGCATTTTCTCCCTGGTGGCCTTATATTCCGGAAAAATATCATTTCGAAATGTTCTGCCTGTGTCAAAAGCGACAGCCAGATATTCGGGTTTTTCTTTTTCTAACAAACGAAAAAGTACACTCATAAATCCAAAGATCGCTCCAGTGGGCACTCCTTTGGAATTTCTGAAACTATCACCAGAGGTCGCGGACATTGCAAAATAAGTCCGATAGGCAAGAGCATGGCCATCGATCAGGTAAAGTGTAGGAGGCATAATTTCCTTTCCCAATCTCTAAAATTTTCAAGATTGTTAAAGCCTGTTCATCATTTATTATTTTAGATAATCCTGATTCTATTTGAAATTGGTTCAATGGGCAACCAAAGAATACAATTATTAACCTATCAATTAATTCTAAGTCTGGTTTTCAGTTTTTTATACTTGTGGGATAATAAAATAATTAGTAGAGATTCAATCCCTTACAACATCAAGGACATCATATGGACTTTAAGAAAATCTGTGTAATTGGGTTAGGCTATATCGGGCTTCCCACTGCCTGTACCTTTGCCACATCCGGGGTTAAGGTAATAGGGGTGGATGTTAATAAAAAAGTGGTGAATAGTTTACAAAATGGTGAAGTCCACATATATGAACCGGGGTTAAGAACTTTGGTGCAGGCTGCCATTCAATCCGAAAACCTTATTATTGCAAATAAACCAGAACTAGCCGATGCTTTTATCATTGCGGTCCCAACACCTTTTTATGATGAGAAAAAAGCCGATCTCACTTATGTAAAGTCAGCAGCAGAATCAATAGTCCCGGTGATTGAAAAGGGAAATATTGTAGTCCTGGAATCCACCTCACCTCCCCGCACTACCGTGGATATTCTCATTCCCATCCTCGAAAAATCGGGGTTGATCTCCGGGGAAGATTTTTATGTTGCCTATTCCCCTGAAAGAGTCCTGCCTGGTCAAATACTACGCGAACTCATTGAAAATGCCAGAGTAATTGGCGGGATCGACGAAACCTCCGCGAAAATTGGGAAAGCCCTCTATCAAATTTTCGTGAAAGGGGAAATTATCACCACTACTTCAACCACCGCTGAAATGGTCAAGTTGATGGAAAATACCTATCGGGATGTGAATATTGCGATCGCCAACGAATTTGCCAAACTGGCTGATAGATTTGGGGTTGACGTTTGGGAGGCAATTGATATTGCCAACCTGCATCCAAGAGTAAATATTCTCCGTCCAGGCCCTGGGGTTGGTGGGCATTGTATTAGTGTTGATCCCTGGTTCCTGGTGGAAGCTGCACCAGATATCACCTCTCTGATTCACACCGCCAGAATAGTTAACGATGCACAACCAGATCATGTGGTGGATTTAATCAACCGTATTCTCGGGTCCATTGATCAAAAGAAAATTGCGATCCTGGGGCTGGCTTACAAACCTGACGTGGATGATTTACGGGAAAGCCCCTCGGTGGAGATCGCCCATAAATTAGTCGGAAAAGGTGCTACTGTAACAGCATACGAACCATTTAAAACCGATTTCGAAATACATGGGGTGGAAATGGTGTCGGAGTTGGAAGACGCGGTAAAAGAAGCAGACCTGATTGTTCTACTGGTTAATCACTCCACATTTAGACAAATTTTGCCTGCATATTTAACTTCCATCACCTCCACCCGAAAAATCCTTGACTCTGTCGGAGCATGGAAAAATAAAGAATGGGTAGAGAGTGGATTTGAAATGCATCATCTGGGAGTATCCGAGAGGGATCTAAATGGCTAAAAAGTTAAAACTTTTGAACATCATCGGCACAAGACCGGAAGCTGTAAAGATGTCTCCAGTCATAAAAGTTGCCCGAGAACATCCAGATATTGAATCGTTTCTGTGTGTTACCGCACAACATCGTCAGATGCTAGATCAAGTTTTGGATGTTTTTGATATCGCCCCTGATTTTGACCTCAATCTTATGCAACCCAACCAGAGTTTGGCTCAGATCACAGCTTCCATTCTGACAAATCTAGACCCGATTCTCAATCAGGTTGAACCTGATTGGATCTTTGTTCAGGGGGATACGACCACAGTCATGACTGCCGCCTTGCTTTCTTTTTATAAACGAATCAAGATTGGACATGTGGAAGCCGGGTTAAGAACTGGAGATAAGTGGCAACCCTTCCCGGAAGAAATCAATCGAAAAATTGCCGGGGTGGTGGCAGATCTACATCTCGCCCCCACGGAAGGCGCGAGAGAAAATTTACTGAAAGAAGGCGTGGAAGATTGGCGAATCTACGTGACCGGAAACCCCGCCATAGACGCCTTGAGACTGATCACCGCACGGCCTGCCCCTGAGATAGTTCAGACCTTATTTGATCAACACCAAATCGGACCGAGGGAAAAAAAGTTGGTGTTGGTCACTGCACATCGTCGTGAGAATTTCGGCCAACCCATCATCGATATCTGTACTGCTTTAAAAACATTAGCACAGAAATATAAAGGTAAATTTCATTTCGTTTATCCAGTACATCTAAATCCAAATATTCAGGAACCAGTTTATCGCTTATTAGGTAACCAAAACAATATCAGCTTACTTCCCCCACTGGATTATCTGCCAATGGCACATTTATTGAAAGCAGCCTATTTGGTCCTTACTGATAGTGGAGGAATCCAGGAAGAAGCTGCCGGTCTTCAAAAACCAGCTCTCGTTTTGCGGGAGGTAACTGAAAGGCCTGAGGGGGTGAAAGCCGGAGTTCTGAGACTCGTTGGAACTGACCCAGAGAAAATTATCAGTAATGTTGAAGAATTAATTGAAGATCAAAATTCCTATCAAAAAATGTCCCAGTCTAAAAATCCCTTTGGTGATGGACATGCAGCGGAAAAAATAATTGAATCACTACTAGATTTGGATAAAAGAATTAGGTAACTTCCCTTCGATTGATAAACATGTCAAATCATAAACCTACAGAAAAAGAATTACAAAATAACCTAGCAATATTGCCAAAACTGGAAGGTCTGGGTGGGCCATCTTCCTTTCAATCCAAATTAATCAAAGGACTTGAGAAAAGGGGAATTCAATCCCATTTTGATCCCCTTAAAAACGCCACAAAAACACTATTGGTTGTCGGGGGAACAAAACAACTTCATACCATCTGGTTAGCCAAAAAAAGAGGTATCCGGGTTGTGCACCGCCTCAATGGGATGAATTGGATCCACACCAAAAAAAATACCGGGATCAAACATTATTTACGCAGTGAATACGGAAATATGATCCTTTCAACAATCCGAAAGCATCTTGCGGATGCAATTGTCTATCAATCACAATTTGCCCGCTCCTGGTGGCAAACTACTTTTGGACGCGCCAATGTGGAAGACACTGTGATCTACAATGGTGTCGATTTAAACGAATATCATCCTTCTGGTCAACATGATCGCCCAACAGACCATATCCGCCTTTTGCTGGTGGAAGGCCATCTGGGGGAAGGAAATGAATCCGGGTTAATCAATGCTGTTCAACTGGTAGAACAATTGAGTAAACGCATATCACAACCCGTAGAGCTAATGGTTGCCGGAAAAGTTCCCCAATCGATTATCGAAAAGATAACAAGTCAAACCGATATCTGGATCACCTGGGCTGGGATCATCCCACGAGACCAAATTCCATTTCTGGATCGATCCGCACACCTTCTATTTTCGGCAGATCTTAACGCAGCCTGTCCAAATTCCGTCATTGAAGCATTAGCTTGCGGATTACCCGTAATTGCTTATTCAACAGGTTCACTGCCCGAGATCCTTCGAAACGATGCTGGTAGAACTGCCCCCTATGGAACCAATTACTGGGAATTAGAACCCCCTGAGGTTGGTTTGCTGGTTGATGGTGCCATGGAGATAATAAACAATCTACCTCATTTTCAAAATCAAGCCAGAATCCAGGCAGAGAACATGTTTTCATTGGATTTTATGGTCGATGAATATCTAAAAATCCTCTTCCCTGCCTAAGAATTTACTCGTTGACTCCCCCCTGAACAAGCACAACATCTGGCCCTCGATTAATCTCCCAGGGATAAATGATATGAGCATCTGTTATTGCCGCAAAATAATCCGGTCGAATATTGCCAAACAAATTTCTATACGGATTAAAATGCAAAACGCAGGTATAGGGTTTTCCGCCTGCACTAACCACTCGATTCCTTACCGCTGTGATCGTTCTCCCAGACCCCCATACATCATCAGTCACAATAACTCTTTTACCGGAAAGCAGACCATCATCCGGAAATTGAACGAATTTTGGCCATGCCAATAAGCGACTCTTTTTCCGCTCATCTTCCATTTGTATTTCATTGGGAAAATCAACCGCCGCTGTCAGGATCGTATCTAACCGAAGTGCTTCTGATAATAAACCACCAGGAATGATGCCACCATGGGTAACCATAATCATTGCATCAAATTCGGTCTCAAACTGTGGGAGTAAGTGATCAATTAATTGATCAACATCGTTCCAGGTAAGGAATTCTTTACGCTGCATAATTGTTAACAAATCCAATCATTTTTTTATGATTATAGCATTTAATTTTAACTTTCAATTTATTGGCAAACCTAATCAAAATCCGGCAAAATACCAGCACGATCATGGTTCTGCATCGTATACCAGATTGCACCAATCCCTACCAATGAAATAATGACTCCCAAAAGCCATCCAACCACTGGGATAAGATACAAAATTAAATTGAAGATTATTCCAAGGATCAGTCCCCATAATTCTTTATGCTCAATCTTGGGGTAAATCTTTTGAATGAGAATTTTTCCTATCCAAGAAGCAATGACTATCTTGCTGATATACATAATTAATATAGCCATTAATACAAAGGTAATGACTACCAAAGAAATACCCAACATCGTAATATACGAGCTGATTTGATCCAGAGTTAAGAACCTGAAAAGCGAAGATATAAATAATAATAATACTACCGCTACCATCATCCCAATATAAACCACCAAAATACTGAGGAATCCTGAACCAAGCGATTGCAGTGGTTTGCTTCTTGCAAAATAAACGGTTTCTGGGATGTATTTTCGGCCAAATTTCCAGGTTATGAACACGAATATTGCAAAGCCAACTGCGTGACGCAACATTCTTAGGATTCTGGAAACAAATGGATTCTTTTGAACGAAGTTGTCTTGTCGATCATTCCTGGTAATCTCTTTATCAGGTAAATTCTCAATCACCCCACCTAACGGTAGACTCTTTAAATTTTCCTCCAGGCTTTTTGCACTGGTATAAATTAGTTGTCCCTGGATAATGGCATTTTCACTGATATTCAACCCCGCAGGCAGTAAATCGGGGATATTAAATCGCTGTAAATATGGGTATACAATTCTTACTCCTTCATCCTCCACGCTCGCGTCAATCTTGATTTCCGCGTTTCTAAGTACTTTCCCATTAAGATCTACAGAAACAGCACTGATACGCAGGTTATCTTCAACCAATCCAGCAACTGAAATTTGGTAACACCCTGCGTACAAATTATCTTTTACTACGCTTCCTTCTTCAAAATACGCATGAATGCCTGAAAAGAGGAGATTTTTCCCAATAGTTGAAGAAGAAGAAATATCCAAAGTGACGCTGGCGATTATCAAATTTGCTGACACATTGGATTTTATGACCACATTCTGGCCAGCAATTAATAAATTTCCAGAAACTGCTGCGCCTTCCTCAACAACAACATTTTGTCCAATAATAAAAATATCATTGTCAATCGCGGCTGTTGATTCAATAACAATTCTGTCCCCAATTACGAACAACATTCCATGAACTTTCCCACCTACACTTACATCACTCCCCTGCAAATAAAGATCATCAAAAACCTCATCTTCAGAACCAAGACTATCTTCCAAGGAAAGATAACTTGCTTGCACACTCGATATTCCCACAAAGGAAAGAACAAGTAAACAAATGACGAACAGGAAGAATATTTTTTTCTGTTGGAATGAAAAATTCATGAATCCTCCAGAAGATCCTAACTCCATTATATACATTCAGACAGAAATTTGTCTGAATATCTCGATTAATCGCTTGATATTAATATAAAAAAGGAAATTATGACTTGCGGATATTCGCTACGACTCCGCCTACTATGATGAACACTAATACCGTACTGCCAAACACAATTCCATCAGTTTGGCGTCCTCTCGGTTTATGAACAATAGGTGTTTCATTCACTACAACAACATCATTTTCAATTTCTTGTTGTTGTGTTTGGTTCGATCTTATTATCTCCAAATTTTTTTGGTGATCATTTATAGGATCCATCTCAACCCAGGTCATGGATAGGCTGAAAAACAAAGCTACAAAAATTGTCAGTAGAAGAGGGCGATAAAACCAGTTTGATGTATTATTCTTGATCGTAATCCTCATGGGTTTCCAATGCGGTCAATAATAGATTGTGCGGCAAATGGTGCTGTCGTGCTTCCTGATAGAATCTGCACTAGTTGGTCTTGCATGACTAATCCAATGATGCTGACTATTTCATTGGTTGGTTTGATATGAGATTTCTGAACCAGCTCATCTAATAATCCTCGTAACTGCGGATCATTCCAGGCATTGGTGGATGAAGGACGAACAGGTAACACACCTGCTTGTGGTGACCAGGCACTTAAATAAGCGGGTTCAGTGAGAAATTCAGCTAATTCCACACTAATTTCATGAGCTTGTGTTCTTGGTTCAGTGAGACACCACACCCATCCATCCCCAATGGTGATTGATTCATTCGATTCAAAAGCTGGCAGGAAGGAGAGAGTCGAGTCTTCGGCTGGGTCGCTCATATATCTGGTTGCCCATGTAATAACCTGATCACTTCTTAATTCATTGAAAGCTGTCCATGCATCTGAATCTCTTTGTAATTGAGTTAACCATAATGGAAATACTCCGGATTGAGCTCCATCGGCATAAAATTGATACAACTGATTAAGTAACTCTAAATCCATTTGTGGGAGACGTTGGGTAGCATCGATTTCCCCTCCGGAAGACAAATACAACAACATTGAAACTAAAGATTGTGGGTCGGCTGCTGGAAATGCTAAAGGATTCCCTTTCCTTAATAATTCATCCCACGTAGATGAAATCGTGCCAATTTTATCAGGTCGATAAACAATAACAAGAGCATCACCAGCGAACGGTAAACCATAGGAATTTCCGCCTACCACCGTGAGATCTTGCGCAAAGTCATACCAATCCTGTTCATCGATAGCGCTGGAATAGCTCTCAAATGGAATTAATAAATTTCTTGAAACAGCAGTTTCGAGATCAGCACGAGGTAAGGCAATTAATGATGGCACCCCTTGTGTTGCAGCTGATTTTGTAATTGTTAATGACTCCAGTAATCCGGTTGCCCCACTGGCACTTTTCACTCTGACAGTAATAAAAATGTCATCATGACTTTCTTCAAATAGTGCGATCCGCTGTTTAAATAACTGGTTTGCAGGAGAGTCAAGCTGAGGATCAAATTGTGGCGGCACCCATAACACCAATTCCACCGTGCCCGATAAGGGGGTGGGAGTGGTTTCAGGTGCCACTACTTCTGTCTCTTCTATTGTGGGAGTAACTTTCGTGGGAACATCAGTCTCAACAGGTGCTGGGACTACTTGTTCCACAATTTGATCTACCAGTTCACGAAAATCCACCTGAAAATCACAACCACTCAAAAACAGAACTAAAAATAAACTGGTAATGAGGGCCAGAAACTTGGGACTTTCGATTTTCTTCCAGAAATACTTCATGCTAACTTAATTGGCTCACTTATCAATGCAATAAACAATTTTACTGCATTATTAACATCATCCAAATCTACCATTTCAGAAGGAGTGTGCACATATCTGCAAGGGACAGAAATACATCCCGCTGGCATACCGGCTTTTGTAAGTTGCATTGCTTTAGCATCAGTTGTACCACCTAATAACACTTCCATCTGATAAGGAATATTATGTTTCTGTGCACATTGTACCATTACATTAATTAATCGAGGATCAGCTAACATGCCACCGTCTTTCACTTTAATGGCTGGACCACTTCCTAACGAGACATCCATTTTGATCCCTCTGGGGGTATCACCAGACATGGTTACGTCAGTTGCTATCCCTAAATCCGGATCAATCGAATATGCAGCCGTGGTTGCCCCACGTAACCCAACTTCTTCCTGAGTGCTAAATACAAAATATAGTTCATGAGGACTGGATTTCAGAGTCTTCAGAGTTTCGATCAAAACTGCAGCGCACACACGGTCATCCATCGCCTTGGAAATAAGCCTTTTACCCAAATCCTCAAAAGGTCGATCGAAGGCTGCCACATCACCAATTTTTACAGGACAATCCTCCGTACTAGTTGCTCCTACATCGATATACATCGCCTCAATGGCATGAACATTGGAAGCATTTTCCAATTTTTCACCACCGATCACACCCACCACACCGTTCAGAAAGCGTACTCTACTACCATAACAAGTATGTGGCCTCACGCCTCCAATCGTTGTAAATCGGGCAAATCCGTTCTTGTCTACGTGGGTAACCATAACCCCAATTTCATCAATATGGGCAGACAACATTATTTTCAAACCATTTTTCTGTTTGGTTCCCTTTCTGACAATTAAATTCCCCATGGCATCGACTTTTATCTCATCCGCGAATTTTTCCACTTCATCACGAATGACTTCACGAATTATGCTTTCATATCCTGATGGACCTACTGTTTCGACCAATTTTTTAATCAATGATTTCATTTTTTCTCCAGCTTTTTCAATTAAGGTTATCTATCTTGAAAATGAATCTCGGTTTACCTATCACCCGACAATACTTCCTTTGTAAGATTGCTTAGTGCAACATACATCAGGGCAAGTGTGTTTTCCCAATCAACTTTTCTGGCAATCAGGAGAGCTGTGTGTGCATAGCGTCCTGGTATTGAAATTGATACAGATGGGATTCCACTTCGTTGTTTGTGAATGGCTCCAGCATCAGTTCCACCTTTCCCTGGTTGCCTGAACTGGTAGGGAATGCCATATTCCTCTCCAAGATTTACCAGGTAATTAATCAACCTCGGATCGGAAAGTGTGTATGCGTCCAGGCGATAGATTGCTGGACCATGATTCAATTTCACGTTGTAGCGTCCATTTTCTTCATCATCCCACACTGGCAAATCATTCGCCGGGGTTGAATCAAGAACGAACGCCAAATCTGGATTCATGCTGTAAGCAGCCACTCTTGCACCACGCAAACCATTTTCTTCCTGCACGGTGAAAGCTGCCAATAATTCCACATTGTCTGGGGCATTTTTTACCAATTCTATTAAGGTAGCTACCCCTAATCTATCATCCAGAGCCTTACCTACCAGGCTGGGACCCCAAGTTTCAAAGCGAGTAGCAAAAGTTGCACGATCACCTACTATGCATTTATTGGAATTACCTGGTCCAACATCGATACGTAAATTATCCAGCGGAATTGGTCTTTTACGCTCATCTGCAGTGGTCAAGTGGATTGGTTTGGCACCAATCACCCCTGGAACTTTGTCTTTTCCTACCAGAACCGGTTTACCAACCAATTGCCGGTTATCAACCCCACCAATCACCTCAAATCGGAAAAGCCCTTCGCCTTCATCATCAACCAACATGAAGCCAACTTCATCCATGTGGGCTGCAATCATCACTCGCACCGGATTCTTCGCTTTGGCCTTTTTGGTTACCAGAACATTTCCCAATGCGTCAGTCTTTATCTGGTCGGCAAAATCCTTTAATTCCTCTTTCACGATAGAACGGACTTCGCTCTCCTCCCCAGATACTGAAACTGCATTTGATAATTTTTCCAGAAGCTGTATCTGCGCTTCTCCAATCTTAGGGATTTGATTTTTGATCTTATTCTTCATCTTTGACCTCATCCCAGGTTATTTTTTCCATAAAATCTTTATCCAATCTCACAATCGTTTCAGCCATTAAGCGACCGGCTCTTTCCATGTCCTTCATGGCGATCATCTCCACTGGTGTGTGCATATAGCGCAAGGGGATACCAATGACCATTGTCGGGAACCCTTCCGCCACCACTTGCATGGCATAAGCATCCGTCCCGGAATGTTTTGGAATGAATTCTTTTTGGTATGGAATGTCCAGTTGATCTGCAATTTCCTTGAATTTCTTGTGGACATAAGGATGGGCGTTTGGACCCCATGCCAGTGTTGGGCCTTTCGCCAAACCAACTGTTCGCCAATCATTTGCCCCTGGTCCTTTTGCAAAAGTAACATCAATGGCAACCGCGATGGATGGATTAATTTCGAATGGGGAGGTAAAACCGCCCCCGAGAGTCTCTTCCTCTTGAACAGTTGCCACGGCCCAAACATCCCATTCATGTTTGAGATGTTGTAATTCCTGCAAACAATAGGTGACAGCTGCAACAGAAATGCGGTTGTCCAGTGTATGCGCTACAACAGTCTTGCCGGATAATTCAATTGGTTCCTGAGCAAATGAGACCAGATCCCCAACTTTGACTAATTTATTTATATCATCCGCTTCCAATCCAGTATCAATAAACAAATAATCCATCTCAACCGATTTTCCTCGTTGAGAAGGCTCCAGCAAGTAATCAGGGGGTTGAACAACCACACCTGGTAAATCCCTTTTTGCGTGAACGTTTACTCTTAATCCGGGTAAGATGCGCGGATCGACACCACCAACTTCAGTGAATCTGAGCAATCCATCCTGGATACCAGTCACCATCAGCCCAATCGCATCCATGTGAGCTGCTAAGAGTATACTGGGGCGTGGCTCTTTTCCAGATCCTCGTTTTAATGCATGTAAACTCCCAATCGGACTTACTTTGATTTCATCCACCAGAGGTTGCCACGCATCTCTAATGACTTCTCTGGCGGGTTCTTCGTACCCGGATAAACCAGGCAATCTTACAAGCTTCATTAATAATTCTTTGATATCTGTCATACGGCTTCCTTTTAACTTGTAATTTTCAAATCATGAATTTATCAATCAAGAATCAGGTGTTTCGGTAACAGTTGGAGTTGATGTTGGGGGAACATTTGTATCGGTATAGGTTGCTGTTGGTGGGATATCGGTTTCTGTAGCTGTGTTGGTTGCAGTGTGTGTAGCCGTAATTGTTCTGGTACGGGTGGCAAAGGGAGTATAAGTAACTGTTGGTGTCCAGGTTTCGGTTGGGGTCATGGTAAAAGTCGAGGTTGGAAAAATAATCGGGGATGGTAAATTAATAGGAGGAGCACTGGTGAAAGTGATTGTGGGAGAGGGACTGCTCGTCGGCGTCACATCAGGTCGATTAACCTGCCTTCCCACCTGTAAAAAAATCAAACCAACGCAATAACACGCCACCGACGCAACGATTATGGTTACCAAGATGGATCGCGTTTTTTTGCGTTGTGCAAATTTCAATGACATTTACAGTTTCCTATTGTTTAGCCGGTAGTCTTAAAAAGATTATAAACCAATGCGAAGATAAAAAGATTCTACCCGATTTACAAAAATCAAGGGATTCTTAATGGCTGGAGGAAATCCTCAACCAGTCTTAACTTTCTGCTGGATGAAATTAATCTCCTGTTTGACTGCCTGATAAAGACTCTCCGCCCGTAAATCTTCAATCGAATAACATGGAGAGAGCAGGTTATCCGCCAAAGCTTTTGCCAATCCCCGGTCAAAAGCAGGATGCTCCAGGTTGATCACTACGCTGTGCACTTGTTCCTCGGCGATCATCCGGGCAATCTGATACGATTCAGCCAGTGGACCAAGCTTGTTGCCCATTGGCACATTTCCCGCGCCATCCGTCAACAAAACCATCAAGGGCAACACATCCGGCATGGTAATTTTTTCACGCATAAGGACTTCATAAGCCAGGCGTAACCCAGCAGATAATGGTGTTTTTCCACCCACGGGAATATCCTGTAAAGCTCTCTGTGCCATCATTACTGAATTAGTAGGCGATAAAATCAGAGTAGCCCTATCCTTTTGAAAAACAATCATCCCAACCCGATCACGGCGTTGATAGGCATCGTTTAATAAGGAAAGGATCGCTCCTTTTGCTGCTGCCATCCTCTCAGCGACTGCCATCGACCAGGATGCATCGACCACAAAGAGGATAAGATTGGCAGTCCTTCTCACACGAACTTTACGCATATAGTCCTGTGGTTGAATAGCGAATGCCACTTTTTCACGTTGTTCTTCTCTTCGATGTTGAAATGGTGCTGCTGCTCGTAAAGTGGCGTCGAATGCCAAATCTTCGGCATTGCCAACAGAAGGTTTCGATTGCGTATACCGCCCTCTTTTACGCTTGGTCTTAGTCATCGAGCGTCGTCCCGCTCTTTGACGAATAATTTTATCAAGTGGAGTATTTAATCTTCTGGGTGCAAAAGATGTACCGGTCTTGACATTCTGTCCACCTTCCCACCAATTAGATTTTGTATCCTGAAATACTGCAGAAGGATCAGGAACCGCATCTCCCATTTCTGGAATTTCAGTGGTGGTGTCACCCCCGCTTAAGTTTTTTTTTCCGCTTTCGGTTTTGATTCCTGGTTTCGATCAGGTTCTGATTCCTCTTCGTCATTCCCGGCAGCACGCCCACCACTTAATTGTTCTATCCGCTCGCGTAGTTCTTCCATGCTGGCCAATTCCTTTTCAAAGGGTCCTCGTTTCATACGATGAGGCAAGGCTAATTCAGCGGCTTTGGCAATATCTAATTCGTTGATTGAAGTCCGCCCTTCAAAGGCTGCTTGTGCTCTGGCTGCTTTAAGGATAACCAAGTCAGGCCGGTGACCATCAACACCTAATGAAGCCGTTAACGAGGCGATAGTAATCAAATCACGGCTGGTGTGTTTTACTGATGGTACCAGTTTACGAGCTACTTCAATTTGTTCTGATAAATCTATTTCATTGGGTTGAAATTCTTCCCGAAAACCATCTGGATCAACTTCAAACTCCATATTTCTTTCCATGATCATAACACGGTCACGTTTATCCAGAATCCCGTGAATCTCCACCGATAAAGCAAACCGGTCCAATAGCTGGGGTCGCAAATCACCTTCCTCCGGGTTCATCGTTCCGACCAGAATAAACCGCGCAGGATGCACAAAGGAAATTCCTTCACGTTCGACAATATTCATCCCCATCGCAGCTGAATCCAGCAAAACATCCACCACATGATCATCAAGGAGGTTTACCTCATCAATGTACAATAAACCTCGGTTCGCAGCAGCCAAAACACCAGGTTCAAAACTGCGTTCCCCTTTTTGAATTGCACGTTCAATATCCAATGTCCCAACTACACGATCTTCGGTTGCTGAAACCGGAAGATTGATAAAAGCGGTTGGTTTTATGGTAACCGGAAGTTTTTCTCCATTTTTATGACGTTCTTTACATTCAGTACACCAGGTATTTGGGCTATCAGGGTCACAACTAAAACGACAATCCGAGACTGCTTTGACCATTGGTAACAAAGCTGCCAACCCTCTCGCTGCTGTTGATTTTGCCGTACCACGTTCACCGCGAATTAACACACCACCAATCCTAGGATCAATGGCATTCAAAATCAGGGCTCTTTTCATTCGTTCCTGACCAACAATAGCGGTAAATGGATATATTTGCGGCATAGTCCGTCCTTAAAAAAATTCTTTTTGCATCAAATTGCAGGGTCAAGTGTACCATTCCCACCAAACCTCTGCAACCTGAAAGGTCAGAAAAATTATACACCTGTAGGCTTTCTTCTGCTTGTTATTCCAATAAACATTTACTAAAAAGTGTTGTGAATGAAATCAGTCTTTTGAATGTAAAATTATGATATGGGACCAAATCTCGAAAATGTTGGACGTGTTATTCTCATCATTGGGTTGGCAATAACTATCCTTGGTGCAGGGATCTGGTTGATGGCTCGGGTGACTGGCTGGGATAAATTTCCCGGAACGATCAAATGGGAAAGCGGGAACATGACCTGTGTTTTCCCCTTACTGGCATCAATACTCCTAAGTGTTGTATTAACCATCTTACTTAATATATTGGCACGTATGTTCAATCGGTAAACTCTTTGCCCATTTCGCACAGTTCAAGCAAGTCATGATAAGATAGGGCAATTTTATGAAAAAGATTTTCAACCAGGCAAAATATAGGAAATTACTGGCATTTCTGTTTCCAGTTCAACCAGGAGTTCCAACTTATTTACAATCCAATATCCGACACTTAATTTGGGATATTGGATGGTGGGGATTATTGAATGGTAGCACTTTATCGTTTATGACGATCTACGCAGCCAGAATTGGTGCGGATACCATGCAAATCGGTTTATTAACTGCCCTGCCAGCTGCGGTTAACCTGGTTTTAGCGCTCCCCGTTGGAAGTTTTCTGAAAAATCGTCCCATTGATAAATCTGTATTTTGGAGCGGGGTCCTTCAAAGAATTTTCTATTTGTTAATGGTGTTCTTACCCTTGCTATTGAGTAATGTTCTCCAGGTTTGGATGTTTATCCTGTTCACCTTATTGATGAGCATCCCAGGTTCAGCAATCGCTGTGGGCTTTAATGCCTTATTCGCTGCTGCCGTACCAACTCGCTACCGTGGGGTTGTGGCGGGGAGAAGAAACGCGGTTTTTTCCATAACCTCAATTTTGTCCACCTTAGTGTGTGGTCAAATTCTTTCCTTTGTTTCCTTTCCCTTGAATTATCAAATTGTCTTTGCAATCGGCTTTTTGGGGGCATTAATGAGTGTTATTCATATGAGGTTCATTCATCCAGTGGCCGATGAATTTGAACAGGAAATGGAGACGCCTTCCTTTACCTTTGAAGAATTGAACAAGAAGGCAAAGGGAACCATCAATCGAATCTGGTTCAACATCAAAAGAAAACTTCATTTTGAGATATTGACAGGAATGTTTGCGCGTTCGCTCGGCTTATTGACTTTCTTTCACATGGCTCATTATCTGGCTATCCCCATTTTCCCGGTTTTCACTGTGAATGTCCTGGGACTGCCCGATAACGTTCTCAGCCTGGGGAATGCTCTCTTTTACATCACCATGTTTTTTGGTTCCACGCAGGTGGGAAAGTTGACTTATTTAATGGGGAATAAAAAATTATCAGGCATTGGTATCTGTATGCTTGGACTCTATCCAGCATTTCTCTCGTTTGCACAAGGTCCCTTTTTATATTATCTGGCTTCTTTCCTCGGTGGTTTTGCCTGGGCTTTGGTAAATTCAGCGATGATTAATTATTTGTTAGAGAAAGTACCAGCCAGCGACCGAACCGGCTATTTGGCTTGGTTTATTGTGGGATCCAATGCAGCAATTCTCATAGGAACCTTAATTGGGCCAATTATTGGAAATTTGCTCGGACTTTCCGTAGCTTTGTTAATTTTTGCTATTCTGCGAACATCCGCGGGAGTAGCACTGCTTAAATGGGGGTAATCGCTTCCTCGGTTTTGGGATCACTCTTCATTTTTCTTAATAATAGAAAATAAAAGAAGATACTGATGAAACCAGATGCTCCTGCTGCGAACCAGGGAGCATGCGGTGAAATCGTATCACTTAAGATACCTCCAGTTAGTGGACCAATGCCACTGGCTACCCCCCAGGTTAATCCATGGATACTCATGTAGCGTCCTCGTTTATCTGCCGGAGCCAGATTTGCAGAAAAAGTTGTGGCAGTCGGTACCATGATCAACTCACCCAATGTCATCACAACCATCGCCACCCAAAACATCCAGAATCCCGTTCCAAACCCGATGATCATGGCTGCCATCCCATAGAAAAATGCTCCAATGGCAATCATTTGAATCGGTTGTCTATTCTTGGTTTGTTTGGTGACCAATAATTGTAGGGTTACAACCATGATGGCATTGGTAGCCGGAATAAAACCATACAAATTTTCTGGAACACCATAATTTTGTTTGGCATATACCGCCAACAATACCCAAATCATTGAAGCTGTGATCGTAGTCAAAGTGAATGTTAGATTGAAGTTAATAAATGTTCTATCTTTAAAAATCTGGTCATACCCCCCAAACTTCTCCTTTAATTGTTGTGGAATCACATTTTTTGACAAAGTTTCCTTGGCTCTGAAAGCCAGCAGTAACCCGTAAAATATCAAACCAGTTGCTGCGATGAAAAATGCAACGGTATAAGAGGAGGAGGTGATAAAACCGCCAATTGCTGGTCCTAAGGCAATCCCCAGATTATTGCTCATGCGTAATACCGAATAGCCATCACTACGTTTACTCGGGGGCAACATATCCGCCATCATTGCGTCGGAACCTACCTGATATAAGGGCATGAACACCCCTCGTAAAGCCATAAGAAGGATGAATGCTGGCAAACTATCTGCCATGCTCATCAATATGTAGCAAGCCCCATTTCCTATCAGGCTGATCACCATCACCCATTTTCGTCCTAAGCGATCGATCACAGGGCCGGCTATAAACGAAAATAAAAGGTTGGTAACAGAATTGATCGTCATCAGGCTCGTCACCACAGCCAGAGATACAGCTAATGTCTCGCTGACATAAATCATTAAGAATGGCCAGATCATGCTGGAGCCCAATGTACTCATCAGCATTCCAAAAGCCATCAGCCAGAATTGGCCAGGATATTCATTTTTTGTGCGGCGCAATGTTTCGATCATCGATGTAATCCAAATTTTTCAATTGATATTTATCTTGAGAATAATCATTCGATTTTAACACGGAGAGTAAGAATGTAGAGGCCATTCTTTTTGAAATCATCGATATTTGATGGAATCAAGCATGTGGTAAAATTCATAAAAATCATCCTTTAAAAGGAGTTCTCATGGTCAGTCAAGATTTATTAGATATTCTGCGATGTCCAGCTTGTGTTCGAGAAAAAGAGGGCTTGTTGGAGGTAGTGAAAGATACATGGCTGGTGTGCCAGGACTGTGATCGAAAGTACCCCATCGTGGATGATATCCCGGTGATGCTAATTGATGAAGGCGATAAATGGGTGACCACAAAAAAAGAGGATTTACCCATTCCCCCTCCACCAATGAATTAATATTACAATTTCAGATAAATTGATCAAGGACAAATTTATCTATTTGGAAGCTTTATGGAAATAAACAATCAACCTGAAACAAAAAAACAATCGTCCTTTCGATTGGATAAAACCAATATCATTATCCTGGTAGTTTTTGCGGTTCTTGCAATAGCTACTGCATTTGGGGTTTTTTCACTCGCCAGAAACATCATCTCCACCTGGACGATGACAAATTTGGAAGGATTGGCGATCTTACCAACCTCAAACAATCCTGGCGAGAACACCAATCCGGAAAATCCTGAGACTGATCCTTTAATTGAAGCAGCCGTTGACCCTATTGATTTTGAAATGCCGGAACCCTGGGATGGTGTCTCCCGTGTGACTGTTTTGTTGATGGGATTGGATTATCGCGACTGGGAAGCCGGGGAAATCCCGCGCACTGATTCGATGATGTTGATCACCATTGATCCGGTTACCAAAGAAGCAGCCATGTTATCCATTCCACGAGATATGTGGGTAGCCATACCTGGTTTCGAACATGAAAGAATAAATGTCGCCTATCGATTAGGCGAATTATGGAAATTGCCCGGTGGTGGCCCTGGATTAGCCATGGAAACCGCGGAGGAATTTTTAGGAGTTCCCATTGATTATTATGCACAAATCGATTTTTCAGCGTTTGTGCGAATAATTGATGAAATTGATGGTGTAACCGTAAGACCTCAGATGGATGTAAAAATTGTTCCCATCGAGGGAGAAGGCTTTAAACAAACGCTTGAAGCAGGGCAAACTTACACGCTGGATGGTGCCTTAACATTGGCTTATGCGAGATCTCGTTATACCGAAGGTGGTGATTTTGACCGTGCAGCCCGACAACAGGAAATTGTTTATGCTGTCCGCGATAGAATTCTCAAATTTTCAATGTGGCCAACTTTGATTGCCAAAGCTCCAATACTGTATCAAGAAATCTCCTCAGGCATCAACACCAACATGCGATTTGAAGACGCCCTTCGATTGGCTGCGTTGGCCTTGGAAGTAGACCGTGAAAAAATTGGATCCTTCATTATTGATGGAGCTTATGTTGAATTTGGTACCACACCAGACGGACAAAAAATTACCAAACCAATTCCGGATAAAATTCGTGTATTACGAGATGAAATTTTTCGAAGTGGTGGACCTTTAGGTCCCACAGCCATCCGTTCTGAAACCGGTGAAGAAGTTGATGTTTTTGATTTGGTTAAAATCGAAAATGCACGGATCTCCATCCAAAATGGGAGTTGGTACTCAGGTTTGGCTGCAGAAACTGCTAATTACTTAAGAGCCAGAGGGTACAACATCGTTGAAGAAACCAATGCCCAAGCGACAGATATATCCTCGATTACTCTATATAATGCGACACCTTATTCCATTCAGGGGATATACAGAATATATGAAGAAGCTGGGTTGTCATCCCCTCGGTTAACTAACCGCTACGACCCAAATTCCCCTATCGATATCGTTTTCGTAATAGGAAATGATTGGGCTAATTGGGTAAGCGCGAACCCGCTTACGACTCCTTAAATCAGACAAAAATCCCCGCGAAATCGCGGGGATTTTACTATCGTTTTCCTAACGCTCCAACATAGATCGCCCACAGACTCTCACCATCCAGTTGCAGCTCGTGGTTCAGGATATCGTCATCAAAGGCAGCAATTGCACACACTCCACTGCCAATTGCTTCGGCTGCTAAATACAGATTTTGACAAACGTGACCTGCATCCAGATGCAGATAGCGATATCCCCGTTCTCCATAACGCCAGTACATTCTTTCTGTAACAACAACCCAGATAAAGGTAACAGCACTGTTGGTAACCTGGTTTTGCTGATGGCAGGCTGTGGCGATTCGATCGGCAACTGTATTGTTCACTTCGATGGGTAAGAGTGCATGTTCCAAGGCAATATAGCGATATAACCCAGGCTCAATCCCTTCCACCATGTTAATTACCAGATAAGTTTCAAAAGCATGCCTCGCCCCTGCCGATGGAACGGTACGAAATGTTACAGGACGATTGGTAATGGATTTAACCCCCTGGGTTGTCCACAATAAAAAGGATAATTCATTCTGGGTTAATGGTGTTTCCTGATATCGCCGCAAGGTGCAACGCTGTTCAATCGCTTTTCTTAAATCAATCGGATACGCTGGTAAGGTCTCCGGATCTGGCAGTGCTAATAATTCAACGGTTGGATCATAGGGTAATTCCAATGGTGGTAAAGGCACTCCTTGTCTTTGCTGTGATTCGGATAAATACTTATATTTCGTATTTTCAATAAATTCTTTTCCTATCCCATCAGTCATTATTTCCTCCTGTTTTTCAAGCTATCGCCGAATAATTTTTGCTCGAAAGAGCTGAACTAAGGACAAAAATTCATCTACTTTAAAGAGCAGAAGCCCCATCGCGAATAAGATACTGCCGCCTATGGCTCCTACCAACAATGTTGCTCCATCTCCATATCTAAAAACGTTAACAAACCATCCCAGGAAAAGACCCATGATCAAAACTGTGATAACCAATTTCCAGACCAGTTGGATAATCTTTTTCCCTTCCAAACCTTTGAGGCGTTTACGCATAATAAACAAGAGAATGACTGCTTCCAGTCCGGTTGCAATACTGTTTGCTAACGCCAATCCGCCTATCGCTAGCCAACCTATTTTCAAGAATAATGGTCCTAAGAAAAGACTGAGAATAATATTCAAACTCATCACACCAACCCCTACAACCACCGGCGTTTTGGTGTCCTGCATGGCATAAAAAGCACGACTGATAATTTCCACCAGGCTATGACCCACCAACCCAACGGTATACCATAACAACGCCCAGGCTACCAGATTAGTGGATTCCCGGGTAAAAGTGGTTCCATTTTCATACAGTAATCGAATCAATGGGAAACGTAATAAAATCATCCCCACCGCCGCGGGCAAAGACAACAATAAAACGGTTCGTATCGTCGCGGATAAAGAATTTCGCATCTCATCCAATTTTCCCAAAGCAGCCTGAGCGGAGAATGTCGGCAAAGAAGCAGTCGCAATTGCTTGCGCAATTAACATCAAAGGCATCAACATTAAAGTAAACCCATAAGTCAAACCGGTTACACTTCCCTCCGCATATCGGGATGCCAGATTCGTATTGACCCAAAAATTGATTTGAACAACTGCTACCCCAGCTAACCTGGGTAACATCAACAAGCCAACTTGTCTGACTGCAGGGTTATTCACGCCTAAAAGCAATGAGTATTTTCCATCTAATCGAAATAATTTTGGAAGTTGAATAACCAGATGCAATAATGCACCAAGCACCACACCCCAAGCTAAACCAAAAATACCCATCTGCGGAGATAGGAATACAACTCCGAATATCATTCCCAATGAATACATGGAAGGCGCTAAAGCCGGGAAAAGGAAGCTTTGGTGTGCATTCAGGATACCCATCACTAATCCCGAAATGCTAAAAATGACAGTGGACGGTAAAATGATTCGTAAGAGTTTTACCGTCAGATTGAATTTTTCCGGGTCATCCACAAACCCTGGGGCCAATAGGTAACGAACAATTAAAGGTGCAAATATAGCAGCCAGTATTGCCAGGATGGAAATGATCACCAATACAAGGTTGATGATAGAAGAAGCCAATTTCCAGGCCTTTTCCGATTGCTTTTTTGCCAGATAGGCGGTAAATGTCGGAACAAAAGCTGACGCCAGTGCTCCCCCTGCAACCAGGCTAAACAATGTTTCTGAAACCCGATTGGCAGCCCAAAAAGCTTCATTTTCCATTCCGGTTCCAAAAGCTCTCAGGATAACTACGCCTCGGGCTAGATTGATGACACTGCTTAGAATATAGGCAAACATCACAGTACCAGCAGCTTTAGCGATTTGTTGATTTGCAGTTGTAACCTTGTTTTGGGACTCCATCAACGAGATTATAGCTTATTTTTGGGTTTTTTTATTTTTCTATTGCTCTTGATTTGACTTAAATATCAGCTACTGCTATAGTAAATCATGTCGTAAGAAGCACGTCGTTTTTACCTAAGAAGTTTTAATGGATATCTGTCTGCGGAGTTTCAATTCCTAAAACAATATTCCCACTTCAGACAAAAACACACAGCTTCTCCAATCAATTTTTTTTAGGAGGATTTTCATGTCTGAACGTATCCAAGGAACCGTCAAATGGTTCAACGAGACAAAAGGATTTGGTTTTATTGCCCGTGAAAACGGTCCCGATGTCTTTGTCCATTATTCTGCAATTCAATCTGCTGGTTTTCGCAAATTGGTAGAAGGACAAGTAGTTGAATTCACGATCGAAGACGGTCCAAAAGGCCCGCAGGCTACATCGGTTACACCCTTATAAATTGCACAGGCCAATCCAAAAAGCCCCTCTTCATTGCAGGGGCTTTTTGATTCTCTTTGATCAATTTGCGTTCAATATTCATTCTCGATATACTAAATATAAGGGAAATTTCACCTGGAATAGTTATTTCCTGACATCATGTAATCAAATAGTCAATTTATTGGTAATAGGTTCGGGACACAGGGTATTCGATGACTCTTTAAGGTAATACAAAATTTATTACGAAAGGATGGAGTGAATTAGGAAATGAAAATTGATATCAATTCAGCATCAAAAGAAGAATTGTCACACGTCAAAGGGATTGGACCAGCGTTAGCTGAACGTATTATTATGAACCGTCCGTATTCTGATCTCAATGACCTCACCAAGGTGCCAGGGATTGGAACAAATTCATTAGAATCAATCAAATCGAATTTGACAATTTCATCACAGGAAACATCTTCTGAATTTCAAGCATTTGTTGATTCATTACAAGATGAATCACACTCAAATGAAGAAATGAAAGAAGTGAGTGATGAATTTATGGATTCGGTTCTTTCGGAAGAGGGTGCAGAACCACCAAGGATGGAGGAGAACGACCAACTGGAAAACGAAGATTTCGGTGTAGTGATTCCTGAATCTGAAATTCTTGAAGGCGAGATACGAATTCTGGAGGAAGAAATCGTACCATCTCCTGAGTCGATAAATGAAAAAGAGATGGAAGATCAACAGGAAATTTCACGAGCTGAAGTAATTGAGCTGGAGGATATTCAAGATCTAGACGTAAAAGAAGAAGGAGAATCCATGGATGACACCTCAACACAAGAAAGCTTTCAAGGGGATGAAAAAGTGATTGAAAAAGAAGTTGAGATTGCAAAAACAGATTCTTCCGAAAATTGGATCACCCGCTCGCAGTTAATTTGGAGTATGGTCGGTACGGCAGTCTTTTCAATCATTCTCACAGCACTCATCACCCTGGGTATCCTCTCGGTCACCAATGGGGGAATTCGCTATGCAACTATCACCGATGCAAAATTTCTTGAAAACCAGATCACTCTATTAAATGATGCAACTACCACCATGAAGAACGATATCGAAGGGATTAGAACCCGACTCGACACACTCGAAACCGTAGCCGGAAGAGTAGCAACTTTGGAAACACGTGCAGATGAAGTGGATGGGGCATTGGAAATTATTCAATCATCCATCCAAAAGATTTCTGAAACATTAATCGTGGTTCAGGATGATATTGAGGCATTAAAAATCGCGGCTGAGAAATCTGCTGATTTTAGAACAGGTTTGATGCAATTACTTTTAGAAATTGATGGAACTATAGAGGAGGGAAAATAACCATGGCCAATGAACAAACCAAACCCTCCGGATTCGCTAATTTCTTACTTGTTTTGGTACGGATCATTCTGATCATTTTGTTGGGCACTCTGATTGGTGTGGGATTGTTTTTTGGATTCAAATATGCTTATAACCAGGTCGTAATCCCTATTCAACAAAATCAAATGGAAATCCAGAGCTTAAATACCCGGGTAAACCAACAATGGGATCTAATTCAGGAAAAAAATGCAGATCTGGATGATCGTTTGACTCTTCTTGAAAGCGATCAGGATTCTTTAAATGATCAGGTGTCTGAAATGCTGATAAAAATAGAGCAGAATGCAGCTGATTTGGAAGCTTTAGATCTGAAATTCACAGACCTGATAGAAAAATCCGGTGATTTAGAAAAATCTATTGCTAAATTAGAAGAACAGGCTGAACTATTCTCCACCCAGAATAAAGAATTCAAGACAATTTTAGAAAACATGGACGTGGAGAACCAGATCAAACCTCTCAAGCAAGACGTAGCCATTTTCAAAATCCTCATGCAAATCAATCGCGCTCGTATATTTTTGATCCAGGATAATCTTGGCCTTGCGGAAGAAGAATTATTGCTCGCGAACCAATTATTTGATGACCTGTCTACGCTTTCTCCGGAAAACGAAGAGGAAATCGCTTCCTGGAAAGCAAGGTTGGAACTGGCTATTGGTCATCTTCCTAATAATCCTGTGCTGGCAAATGATGACTTAGAAATTCTCTGGAGTATGATGTACAATGGATTTACTGAATCAACAGATTTAATGGAAAATGAATCAATAGAAGAAGACGAGGAAAATCAATCAGATACTTCGTCAGATTCTTCTTCCCCGATGACACCAACGCCAACGCCAAAACCTTAAAGGAGACTATATGGAAACTGAAGACCCAATTAAGAAAAACGATGATGTTTCAGAAGAACAAAATGAGTTGGAATCTCCACAGGATCAAGTAAATCAATTTAACCAATCCGAACCGTCTGAGGGAAATGGACTGCATGAAGAATCATCCATGCAGACTAACAATGAATTGGATTCTAGCTCTGAAACTCCTGAAGAATCTTTCCCGGAAACAGAATCTGAGGTTATTGATTCTTCTCTCGCGGAACCTCCTAAAAAACCAATGCCAAAGTGGCTGAAAAATGGGCTCATAATTCTGGGATCAGCGTTGGTCTTGCTCCTGGCAGGTTATTTAATTGCCTATTTCACATCGACAGTACCTAAACAAAATTTATATCAAACCACAGTCAATCAATTAGATGAAACAAAATCGCAACTAGAGGATCTAAACGAAAAATTTGATCAGTTGAATAATAATTTTACTGAACTTAATGAGGAGAACGACTTATTAAAAGCTGATTACCAATCGCAGGAACAGGCATTTGCTGAATTATCCGAAACGAATGAATTTCA
>CAYSFA010000011.1:0-3270 GCA_964430025.1 uncultured Anaerolineaceae bacterium
AAACACGGAGGGTAACCCGGCTTCCGCTTGCATGATTTCTCGTACCGCAAGTTGGGCATCCTCCCAGTTCTTGAATAAATAACTGTAACGCTGCATGTTCTCGGGTTGGTAGCGATACAACTTGAGGGTAACTTCGGTTAAGACCCCAAAACAACCTTCCGATCCAATCATAATCTGGTTGAAATCCGGCCCAGTCGCACAACGAGGATACCCAGGTGTTTGTAGTTCACCCTGCGGGGTGATGTATTTTTGAGAGAGTACCAGGTCCTCAATTTTGCCGTAATACGTGGAATTCTGGCCTGCCCCACGCGTTACCACCCAACCTCCCACACTGGAGTGTAAGAAGGATTGTGGAAAATGTCCACAGGTGTAGCGACGTTTCGAATGCAGTGTTTGCGGTGCATTATTGAGAATCTCTTCCAGTGCTGGGCCATAAATGCCGGCTTGGACAGTAATTGTCTGATTGATCTCGCTGAATGAAAGCACTTTGTTCATGTGCTTACTCATGTCAATGCAAACCCCGCCTTTGACTGCTTCCGTACCACGCGTCACCGTTGAGCCTGCCCCATAAATAGTCACTGGCAGGTGCTCAGTCTGGCAATAAGCAAGGATATCAGCAATTTCCTGATTGCTTTTAGGGGCAAGCACCACATCCGCCAGATTTTCAAAAATCCTCTGGCGTACCCGTAGAGCATCCAGCATGCCAGCACCATAGGAGCTGCTGGTGCGTTGGTAAGTGTCCAGGGAAACATTTTCTTCCCCGACGATTTCTCGAAAACGAGCAACATGCCTGGGGTCTATCTTGCTGGGGATCTCTTCTGTAAATTCCTCCAGTCCCGTATTGATAGGCACTTCAAAATCATCATCCGATAATTCGAACCTATCCTTAAGCATCTGGTACATCCCACGGTTGGGATGTTTGAAGCCGTCAGCATGTCCCCATTTATAAAGGCTGCGGTAAGAGCGCGGGGAAGCGACTTGCTCCAGCCAGGGAGGTTGAAATTTATAGGATTTGCTCATTTTCCACCTTTATTCATGATTTTTTGGAGGGAGAGGGAATTGGTGTTACCATTGATTTTCAATACCATTTTAAAATTGGTAAGAGGTCATACCAGTTAAAATTATAGTGATTCTACCTATGAAGTCAAGCATCATTTTCCAATAATGATGCTTTTCTCCCCCAAAAATTTCCAAGAGGAGATTCGTTTATTACCGCTTGGTGGAGGTTAAGATCAAATTTCCACTGCTGGATGGATCAAATAGTTCTCCTTCCATGCTGCCATAGGCGTGAATCTTTTCAAACCCAACTTCTGCCAACATTCGGCTTAATGGCTCCGCCAATTGCGGTCTTAAAAGAGTACTGCCTACCTCAGCCTTCCAATCACTTTCCATGGTTCGCCTGAGGGTAACAATATTAAAGCGGATACTGCTATCTGCCAAAAAGTCATAGAATCGCTGGAAAATCCACTCCTTACCTTCTGACTGAAAAACCTGCGGCTCCATCCAGCGGGATTGTTTATTCATCACCACGTCAAAATTCCGATTCTGGATGAAGAGCATGCCGCCTTTTCGTAAAACAGCAGCGAAATCCTTCAGTGCGTCAATGAGATCATTTTCACTGAGGATGTGCGGTAAAGAGTTCCCCAAACACAGCACCAAATCGAACTCATCGTGCCCAAACACGTCTGCCAATCCACCAAAACCTGCCGTTGAAAATTGCACTTCTACTCCAGCCTGGCGAGCATTTTCTTGACCTTTTTTAACCATTTGAGGGAACAGGTCAGCAGCACTAACCTCATGCCCCTGTTTCGCCAGTTCAATAGCATGCATACCGGTTCCACAAGCTGAATCTAGAATTTTCAAAGCCTTTTTCCCCGATTTCTGCAGGTGCTTTATTTGTTTCTCAAGAAATGGCATTTCATAAGCCAATCGACCTGACCAATTTACAAAGCGATCATAATCTTCTGAAAACGAATCGTACATAATCCTCCTGGCAATGCTTCCTTCTACCATCCATGATATCAAACTTTACGATTCGATAAACCAATTTGTAATACAATTGCTACCAAGGGATTTTTATTAAAATTACACAAAACGATCAAAGGATTCAGCATAGATGAAACAATGGTTTTTGGATGTTCACCCAACCCTGGGGATTACAGGGAGCGTGGTGATTTTGGTCTGCTTATTAACCGCCATGTTGGTTTATCGAGGTAAGAATGGAGAACACTACTCGATCTGGCGTCATTTTGTTTCGGAGTTGGGGGAAGTCGGTGTATCGAAATTCGCCTGGGTGTTCAACACCGGATTGATCGTAGGCGGCTTTTTATTCTTTCTGATGATGCCAGGGGTAGGGCTAAGCCTGAACAGTTTGTGGGGGTACTTTGCTACTGCTACTGGGATGGTTGCTGCCATCGGTTGCCTTTTTGTTGGGGTCTTCCCAATGAATAATATCAAACCACATATCAAGGCTGCCATGACTTATTTTCGTGGTGGTCTGGTAACCGTCATCCTATTCAGTATTGCCATTCTGGCACAGGATCAAGATAACCGGATCATTCCTCTCTATGCTCTCATCGTCGCAGTGTTAGCCATCTTCTCTTATTCGTCTTTTCTGATTCTGCTTGCGAAATCCCTGAAACAAAAAGAATCCAACGCCCTGGACACTTCCAATATCCAGGAGCGACCGCGTTTCTGGTGGATGCCGCTGTTGGAATGGATGGTCGTCATTTTCACCATCCTCTGGTTTTTAATCATCAGCATCGCTCGCTAACCGAAAAAACCAAATACCACTTTGGATTACTGTGGTTTTTCACTCTCATGAGTTGAAGATTGTTTGACCATCTGAGCGTGTTTCTCACGCGTAATCGGGTACCAGATTAACAATGGTAAGGCGATCATAAAGGCAATCACCGGGACGATGGCATAAAAGAAACGGATCCCAAAGAGAGCACGGGCAGTTTGAACTGCATCCGGAACGTATCCATAAAGATCCAACGCCCAACCAGCTACAGCAATCCCAACTGCACCTGTAATTTTTCCCAGAAATGCATTGACCCCAAAGTAGATGCCTTCATGCCGTTCTCCGGATTGGACTGCGTCCACCTCAATCACATCCGGGATCATGCTCCAGGGGAAAACATATTGGGCGGAGAAACCAAGCCCTGCCACAAATGCAATAGCATAGATCCAGGGGGTGGGTCCCTGCGGGAGGAAAAACGCGACCACAATGGCAATCGATGCTATGAAAAGCCCCAGTGCGTATGCGGG
>CAYSFA010000011.1:3280-8721 GCA_964430025.1 uncultured Anaerolineaceae bacterium
GGGTCCTTTATTCATTTTCTTTGCCACCATTCTCCAGGGTAACAAGAAGAGTGCGATAGTGCCTAACAAAACAAGCATGATGAAGGAGGTTTGTTCCTCCATCAATAATTGATAAGTGATGAAATATGGCAGCAAAGCTGTTAGTAAAGTGAAACTTATGGAGATGATAGTGCTCATGATCATGTACTGCACGAAAGGTCGATTCTTAAAGACATGCCCCAATTGTTCTTTGAGATGCATTTTGGCTGGTAACAGATCGGGGCGTGGTGTCTCTTTGACCCCAAAGGTGGTCACCAGCAACGTTATCACCGCTACCACGCCAAAGATGGCTCCCATCCCGCTGTAAGAAGCAGTCTTGCTCCAGCCCATATTCATGAACATCCCCGCGACAGCAGTGGTTGCTGCTGCACCCAGGATGTACCCAAGCACCGTGAAGATCATACGGATGGAAATCAATGAGGTTCTTTCGTCATAATCGTAGGTTAATTCAGCTGAAAGTGCATAATAGGGAACACTGACCAATGTTTGAGTGGTGTCAGCTAACAGAAATGAACCTAAGACAGCCAAAAATGCTTTCACCCCTACCAGATCAGGCGGCAATGAAAACAACAACCAGATCGACAATCCAAAGGGAATCGCTCCTAACAACATATATGGTTTGCGGCGCCCCCAACGACTGCGAGTGCGATCTGACAGATACCCAAACACCGGGTCATTAATCGCATCCCAGGTGAGCTTTCCTACCAGAAGCGCCGTGCCCGCCAAACCGGGATTAATCCCGGCGATATCGGTGTAATAGAATAGTAGAAAAAATTGGATAGACGCGGTTAAAAGCGAGATTCCCAGATCTGCAATCCCATAAAATATTTTGGTTTTCATGGTAAGTTTTTCTGACATGTTCTTCTCCTTATCACTTTCCTACTAAATGTTGTTTTGCCAAATCGAGAAACTCATCTCCACGTACCACATGCACGTGTTCGTTTTCAATCTGCTCCACAAATTGAACGATTTCGTCGTAAGGGTTGCGGTAGGCAAAAAGATGTACTCCTATAAACGCTGGGAATGACTGTAGATTTGCTATTTCCTCTTTCACTTTTGTTAATAATTCTTCAGCATGCATCCAGATCTGGTCTACTGCTGGAAATTTATTCGCGATGATCGGGGTATCACCCATCAATTGCATTGGCGCGCGTGTAACCACAGCATACCCTGCCAGATAACCCTTCAAGCCTCCTCGCTGGGATGCCAATGTGTCTGAGATTCGGGAGGGAGGATCGGCTACATAGGTAGTGACCACATCAATGCCCACTTTCTCACAAACCCGGGCTGTTTCACTTATGTATTTTTCGAGGCGTGGAGCTAACGGCGGCACGATATAACCAGCTCCGGATGGCCCCGCGATCAGGCAATCATTGTCTGTGGCGGTGGTGATGTATTTTTCCAACAACGCAGGGGCTAGCTCGGCAAGCAATGGTTGAGTCTCCCAATTAAAGGCAATTCTTCCTCGTTTCGGGCTATACCAGTTCCCTAATTCGCCTGTGTGCATCATCATCAATTGATCGCCGTCCGACAAGGTAAAGGTCAGATAAACACCTTTCGGATCCAGTATTTTGCGAGTGGAAACTGGTTTTTGTTTGATCCCTGTGGAGGGTAATTTGGAGTGGAAGGAGAAATTGCCTGCCAGGTGAGAGGGCACCAAACGCAGCCCATTGGAGGATAACTGGAACATCAACGCCAACTCATCATCCCGCTGGGTGTGCCACCCGAAAATCGTTGGATAAGATTCTGAAACCACAGATGATTGAATATGATTTGAGAGTTTTACCTCTGCTGATTTCACCCCCATCCACCATAAGGCAAATTTGCGAATGATTTTATCGAGTGAAAATTTATAAAGGAATTCGCGTAATCCAGGTGGTCCGAAGGATAACAACAGCAATAATTTGCTGCCGATTCCCCCAGCCGTGGCAGACAAGCTGTACACAAAAATGTCTTCCTGAACAATATAGTCCAGAAACTCGGTTCGTTGCCAACCCGGCTCAATACAGGCCAGATAACCCGGTTTGCTGTTTTGAAATAGGTTTTTATAAGCCCATTGATAAAGACTTACCCGTTCTCTCCAGCGATTTCGAAGGTCTTCAATTATAGCCAGGCCGGTGAGGTTTAAAGACTCTGCAAGAGTTGCAGTGACTGGTAACAAACCTTTCTGTGCGGCTAGCATCAAAGCTATATTAACCGTATCCGGCATCTCTTCATCCCAGATCACCATTCCGGAAAACAAATCCTGATTCTGAGTGATGATTTCTATTAATGAGGTTGATTTCGTGAGGGTTAAATCAAATTTCTTCTGGTAATAATCGAGATTGCGTTGATCCTGGTTACCAAGCAATTCCCGATATTTCGCATACCAGATCTCATCATCCATAAAGATTTCGTTGGTGCGCCGGGCGGTAGGATCATCATAGATGCCATAATCCAGGTAAATCCTGGCAGTAGTACGATTGACCAATCCTTGCACTGCAGCAATACAAACACGTTCCGCATAGGAAAAACGGCTGACATCAATCACAATAATTGAGAATGGCTGCGTCATAGGGGATAAAAAAATTATAGATGCAGTTGTGAGAAAGTCAAAGAGAAAATCGTTAGAATTGGTTGCTCGAGTTTTTTATACTAATACCTCTTGTGGCAAGGAATAAGACTGGTTATACAATTGCCAGTACCCTTCTTCCTCTGCCAGCCAGCGTTCATCACTCCAACCCAATTCAGATTGACTGATCGATCGAATTTTATCCATGATCGCTTTTCCCCCTTCAGGCAGTAAACTACCAAGGCGGGTACGCCGTAAGAGCAAATCATCCAGGTGTAGCACTTGTTCCTGCCGGGCAGCCCAACGCAACTCCGCCCACAAGGTTTGGGTTTCCGGGAGGAGTAAAAATTCTTCTGCTGGGATGGAGTCCACTAACTTAGGCGCTTGGATGCCATACCGTCCAATCAGTCGCATCTTCATCTCTGGCGAAAGAACCTGGTTATTATACAATCCCTGCAGTTTTTCTTCGTCGATCCGATCAAGCGCACGACCATCAGAGTCAAATTTTGTATTCTCAGGAAGATACTTGCGGGCAAACTTTAGTGTTCGCTGCGCCATATGGCGGAACATGGTCAACTTTCCGCCGGTAATGGTGATTAACCCATCCTCATCCCACAAAATTTCATCCCTGGCTTCTTTGGAAGGGTCAGCTTTTCCGGTATCCAGTACCGAGCGAATGCCTGCAAAGGTGGATCGAACATCCTCTTTGGTCAATTTCAGGCAATCGAAAATATGATTGGTTGCCGTCAGCAGATACTCTGTTTCCTGCTGAGAAATCCATGGATCGGTGGACATTCTGTGATCGTGATCCACATCCGTGGTGCCTACCAGGGTTGCCCCTTCCCATGAAAAAGCGAACACCGGACGATGATCCGCCGGGTGCAGAAAACTGATCGCGTCTTCTAATGGAATTCGTTCCTGGGAGAAGAGCAGGTGACTTCCCCGTAACAATCTTAAACGCGGTGGTTTACCGATGTTTCCTCTCAGTTCATCCGCCCATGCTCCGGTGGCGTTGATAATCAATTTTGCCTGGATCTCGGTCTCTTTCCCAGTGAGTGTGTCTCTGACCTGCACACCACACACTTTGTTGTGGTGGTTTCGTAGCAATCCAACCACTGGTGCATAATTGAGGGCGTTGCCTCCAGCCAATTGACCTTCCTGGATAACACGATAAACCAGACGGGCATCATCGGTTTGAGCATCATAAAATCCATACCCGCCCAGTAAATTTGCATCATTCAATTGGGGGCAGATATTCTTGAGAGATTCCCTCGATAAGCGAGAATGTTTCCAGCGTAATGCCATTAAGTCATAGGCGATTAATCCCAGGCCAAAAACCCAACCCGGGGTGTGATCTTTCCGATAATTTACCAGATTAAAGCGCAGCGGTTCAATGAGCCCTTTCCCTTCGTTAATCAAGCGTTGTCGCTCTCTGGACGAGTCAAGGGTAAGTTTGACTTGGGCATTTTTGAGGTAACGAAGCCCCCCGTGCACCATCTTCGAGGATCGGCTGGATGTGCCTGACGAAAAATCGTGCCGATCCAGTAAAAGGGTTTTCAACCCAGCTTCGACAGCTTCACGAAAGACACCAGCGCCAACAATACCACCACCAATAACAATCACATCCCATGGCTGAGAAAGATCATCCCACACTTTATTTCGCCAAATCGGAATCAACATGTGAACCTCGCTTGGATAAATTGGAAAGCTAACTAAATGAAAATTGGTAAGAGGTCATACCAGTTAACATTATAAGGATTCCAACAACAGAGTCAAGCATGAACTTGGTCATAAACGACGTCTGATGTTGAAAATGGTCGAGGAGGAATAATCTTATTCGTCTAAGGATTTCGAACCTTTCCCAATCAATCAATTAATTCCTTTTTATCCTCTATAATCAATCCATAAATGAGGATTGATTTATGGAATTAGGTAAAGTAATTGCACGCGGACGCACCGCTGATTTGTATGACTTACCCGAAAACCGGGTGTTAAAGTTGTTTTATGATTGGGTGTCTCCCGAGTCAATTCATAAAGAATTGGAAGTAAGTCGAAGAGTGTTCCAGGCTGGGCTGCCCGTCCCTCAGGTGTTTGAATTGGTTAATTATGAAAATCGCACCGGGATCATTTATGAAAAAATTCTCGGCACGACCATGCTTTCTATGCTGGCCAAGAAACCCTGGCAGGTTGCTCAGCATAGTCGTGTACTGGCTGAGTTACATCACAAGATTCATCAGATAAAAGTGGATGCGTCTTCAACTTATCATGACCAATGGCTCAGAAACATCGAACGAGTTCCCAATCTTTCTGAGGAGATCAAACTGAAATTAATAAATCAGGTTAAACAACTCCCCAATGATAATCGCCTCTGTCATTTCGATTTTCATCCAGATCAGATAATTTACACCGAGAAAGGTCCGATGATCCTCGATTGGATGACTGCTGAAATCGGGCATCCCTCGGCAGATGTTGCCAGAACCCAGATCTTAATCACCATTGGCAAACCTCCCGATGCCAGTATTGGTATGCAGTTATTAGCAATCCTGTTAGGAAGGTTGGCTAATTACTATTACCAACAACGCTATCTCGCATTAAATCCATCCATAAACCATGAAACAATTCAAAGGTGGCATGCTCCATTGGCAGCTGTGCGCTTATTGGATAAAGTCCCCGGAGAAGAACCTGCATTGATGAAAATTATTCAAAAATTCATGAATTCATAGCACTCTTTAGGGAAGATCCCTCTGAGGTTATAAAAATCCCAACTATTTCTGAAATGCCTAGCTAGCCAGTTCCTGAACCGGTCTGCTTTTAAAAATTGATTCTTTTCCCTTTAAGAAGAAGTGCCAGT
>CAYSFA010000011.1:8821-22901 GCA_964430025.1 uncultured Anaerolineaceae bacterium
TGAACCGGTCTGCTTTTAAAAATTGATTCTTTTCCCTTTAAGAAGAAGTGCCAGTATAGGTAAATGGAGATCGCGTACAACACGATCGTCCCCCAATACGCCGGACCGAATCCATAATTCACCTGGATCCATCCACTGATGGATGGCGAAAATGCCCATCCAAAACTACTCGCCATGCTGGTCAGGCTGGCAACCGTAGCTCTTGCTTTTGGATCAACCTGTTCCATCACAAAGGTTTGGTACACCGGGCCACTCATATTCATCAGAGCCAGCCGCACAAAATAGGCAAAAGCACTCAATCCAAACCAGGGAGAAAAACCCAGGAGAAAGAGAAAAGGAATGGATAACCCCTGGGTGATTACCACCACCTGGATTTTTCCCAATCGATCTGCCAGAGCAGGGGCAATAATCAACCCCACCCCCATCGCCAGAGATCCCCAGGCGAAAATGGTGCCGATCATCTGATCCGGTTGGTTGTAAACATTGCGGAAAAAGATATTCATAAATGGCATAATCAAACCCGCCCCAATCGACGTAACAAGAGAGGGAAGAATCAGGCGTGAAAGTAGTCCGAATTTGTCCTTGAGATAGGAAATTGGTGCCAGGGAGGAACGTTCATTAAGTGATAAATTTGGGTTTCGTAACATTATCAAAGGTACAACACCGATGATCGCGATGACCGATGTTGCCAACAGCGCATTTCCATAAGCTTCAGAACTGAGAGCACTCACATTAAAGACTGATCCCATCCAGCTCGGGAGATATCCACCAATCCAATTCCCCACAAAGCCAGCCGCCATCTGCAGCCCCTGGCCAAAACTAAACAAATAGGTTCTTTCGGTTTCCCCACTATTCTCCATCAGGAATGGTCCCATTGTGACCGACGAGATGCTCATACCCAGACCAAAAATGATATTGAGAACAATCAGAACCCAGGCTTTTGGATAAGCAACCATAATAATTACCGACAGCGCAACCAACACGGTGCTGCTGACCAACGACAGCTTCCGCCCCAAACGGTCTGCCAGGTACCCCATTGGAAGGGCAGCCAGCAACACGGTTAAGTTGTGGACAGTGATCATGGTGCCCAATAAAGCTTCATCATATCCAAGACTTAACACAAAAAAGTTAAATATAAGTCTCCGCACACCCATGGCAGCGCCAAAGATAATGGTAAAGATCAAATACATGCGAGCATTCCAGCGAAATGCGCGTAACCGATTCATATACGTCTTAAGAACTGAATTAGTCTGACTTTTAAAGATTTTTAGTTTTTCCATTGTATACCGATAAATTATTTTTTCTTTCCTGGACTGATCACCAGGTGTAATTGTTTGTAAGTTTCTTCGATAGCTTCCTGGCGCAAGTTGTAATGTCTTTCCCCATTGGCGGTTATTGTAACCTGTACCAGTCCTGCCAGGCGTAACATATTCAGATGATGGATTACAGTTGGCGCACGCAAACGCACCTTCTTTGCCAGGCCGCTTGGGGTAGTTGCCCCATGATTGAGATAGTGCAAAATCCGTAATCGGGTCGGGTCAGCCAGGGCCTTTAAACCAGTCACCAAGGATTCAGGCACGTATTCCCCTGGTACCAGACTCTGTGATTCATCTCGACATCCATAAACTAACAACAAATCTTCGGGTTGCGGCTTTTGGAAAAACACCAAAGGGGATGTCCAATATGATGGCACCAGAATTACTTTCTCATAATTATCCACTTTTTCAAGGGTTACCCCATGGGATAACTGTTCGACCAATTCTGCTAGTGCAACGTTTTGGGATTGTACCTGACCTTTTTTCAGGCCATCTTTCAAAGCTGGTGAAATTCTACTTTCCTCTTCCATAAAGAATGCCTGGTAATACGCTTGCAGAACGTTCAAATAACGTCGACCAAATTCAGCTGGATTTAAAAATACTTCAGCAAATTTCTTAATTTCTCTTGTTTTCATGGGTGTGGAACGATATTGGAAAATTGAACGTAAATTTTCGAGATCAGTGTTGTCGATTTTTTGACTGGATTGAATACCCGCAATGGTGGCTTGAGCGGTCTCGTCCATTTGAGATGGATTCAGCAAGGTGAGCAATCGTTTTTCGGGAGGGGTTTTTTCTAATTCCTGTAAAACGGTTGCGGCATCTTTTTTTTCTAAAGGAAGATTTCGAACCCAAACAAGAGGAACAGGCAAAAAATTCAGTGATTGCTCCAGAAAATCACGATCCTCAGGTGACAATCTGGATCGTACTCCTGCTGCCCAGGCTGGTCTCAGTCCAAAGCGTTCAGGATGGTGGACGACAAAGATACTGATGAAAAAATCATAAGCACTGCCAAATTCCCAATGTAGTGTAGTCATGAAACCACCTCATACAAAAAGGTCATACTGGGTTGAGCGGAGCGAATCAAGGGCAAGGAGAGACGACGTCTGCGATGATACCTGCAATGGATGGTATAAAGATTTAAGTTCGTTTCGCTCCGCTCAACCGTTCATTCAGGAACTGTGCAGCATGACCAATTTCGTTAGATTATTGTCTAACGATTAGATAATAGTCTAACTTAAATGATTTGTCAATAGTGATTCTGATCTATCTGAGAATTTAGGATAAATGTCACATCATCATGAGCGTACATTTTTCTCTACATATTAAAAAGTGACTTTGCAATTGGCCTGAATCTTGCTATCATATGACTCCTTAAAGGTAGAACTATGAAAAATAAGAACAGAGTACTTCTAATGCTTGTGTTGTCATTGAGTATGGTGGGGGCGCTCTTTACGAATGTTGGCTTGGTTTCCAGCCAGGAGGGTGATGGTTATCAGGTGTATTTACCTGTGGTTAGTAATTACACGATGCCTACTCATTACAGTACTTCGTGGTATGTAACAGCAAATTTGTTAAAATCCACCAATGGCAAACGCAATATTTATACCAAAGGGGTACAGGCTGGTAACCTTACTGCTCCCCCCGGTCGTCAGGACCAGTTGGTGATTTTGCATTTTGGACGCCCGAGGAATGAAAGTGCTACGCGGGTAGGAACCAGGGTTTATTTAGACACATCCGGTGATCTTACCAGCATTAATGACATCGTGGCTTACACACAAGATTTCATTAATGGGTTTATCGTTGGGGCTGTTTCTAAAAATGACTATGATTCAAAATTGGAATTAGCCATTGGTACATCAAACCTGAATTATGATTATTATGCTTCTGGAACTTGTATTGGATATTTTTGCAATGCAAACGACGCTTACTATCATGGCAAATCCTGGGCAGAGATGATTGCCCGCATCAATAACTGGGTCATTTCCCAGGGGTATGCAAATCGGGTGAATGTGGCTGGTGCGTCGGATATTGAATTAGCCTGGAATTCTGCTCAAGTAACCCATGCTTGGGTAAAAGGGTTTGATGATTACGATCAAGGAAAATACATTTTCTATAACTTTGGCGCCTGCGAAGGTTGTGATATAGGTATAAATCTTAACAAAGCCCCTGATCCGAACAAAGATTTAACCGGTGATTGGACTCACGCAAAGGTGCACTATTCCGCCTGGGGAGCCGCACCAGCCTGGCCGATTCCGGAAATTTACCTGAACAATGAATGGAATGCCAACCAATGGGCCAATATCAGCAAGGTGGGGGTCAGCCTTGGTTTTTCCCCCATGTACTTTTTCAGTGCACTCACCCAATATCAGGCATGTTTAGGATCAAATGATACAAGTTGCGGAGCTATGGACAACACTCCGGTGGAAGGTAGGACACAATTGATGAAGGCGATCAACACCCGACCTGAGACTTCTCAAAATTACATTCCCTACATGACAGATATTGATTGGCCGTAAGAGGAGAAACAAATGAGTAACCGACGCTTTTTTACCCTGATGATTATTGGCACCATTTTACTGCTTCTGATTTTACTTCCACAGGATCAGTTTGTTGGTGCAAAAAAGCTATTCAATGAAGACACCACGGATCCATCGATCGATAATGCGTTGTCTGCATTTAACAACCTTCAACCTGATTCAAAATCGATTGATGGGCAAAAAGCTCTGGAAGACAAAATACAAGCTTTGGAATATCGTCAGCAAGTTCAAAATGAAGCCAACCAACAACCCCAAAAATCTTTAGAAGAAATTTGTCGGAACATTGAAGATCAGCATGTAACCACATCAAAAAGTACAGATCTGCAAGAGCATGTTGGCATTTTGGAACTGGAAGAGGACTTTTTGGGAGATCTTGGGTATCGCTCAACAAATATGTGGCGAGGTGAATTTAATGGTTTCGAAACCGAGGTGTATGTCGGGTCACTCCTCTCGGACCCAGATCAGGGAATTCTGATAATGAACATTCCAATCCTGGAATTCTTAAAAGTGTTCTCCGACCCCACTCCAAGTGGAACGCTAAGGATCAACACAGTGGATGGAGATCAACTTGAGTTGTCCTCAAGCAGCGGAAATATACTCTCCTTCAGCTTACAAGCTCAACAGTTTTCCTCTGACCTGAGTAAAAGTATGGCTGTAGCTGATCTTCCCCCACTGCCAACCCCAATCTCTGATCCCTGCGCCGCGTTTAGTTCCCCGTAATCCTGGCTTTACTGAGCAGGCTCTATTACCCGAACTTCCATTTCTGAAAATGTGATCGTTACCGGACTTTCGCCACTTGCCCTGGCGAATACTCCGATTCTCCCTTCCGGAAAAACCGGATCGCTGACACTAAACACAAAAGCATTATTTGCAAAAAAGCGCATTTCTTTTCCAGACACCCAGATTCCAATATTCACCTCAATGGGAGCTCCAGGGGGTAGGCCAGTTGGTGTCCAATCCTGCATTAAGGTGGTTTCTCCATTACGCACACGCTCCGCACGAGCCATCCCATTGCAGTTGACCAAAAAACGATAGTAATTTAATTCTGAAGCAGCCCGCACCACAAGCCCATAGACGTCTTCTCCCCGGCAGAGGTTAATATTGACTTTGGTTTCGACATTAAAATCACCCAAGTTTGTATCCGATTCAAGGCTGAGCTGGTTCATTTTTGCTTGTTGAATCGCCAGGGTAAGTGAATCTTTCAAAAGCGTGATGTTCCCGGACGAAAAACTTCCCGTACGCCAATCAGCCGGTGCCGCAAACAAGTTCTCCACCAAAACCGATCCAAGATCCGGTCGCATCTCAGCGGTTGGCTCAATAACCAAAGTGGGTCTAGGGGTAGGCGTCTCTGTTGCCGGGAACCAATCAATGGTAGCTGTGATGGTTGGTGTAATCGTCGAGGTCTGTGTGGGGAGCAGTGGTGTGGGTTCGTATGCGGCAACATTACAGGCAGAAACCAACCCTGTCAAAATGAGCATAATCCCCAGCAACCTTAATTTCTTCATACAGGAACTTCTACCACCTGAGATCGTTCCGGGCCAACAGAAGCTAACATCACTTTTACACCGCTAATCTCTTCCACAAAGCGAACATAATTCTGAGCGTTCAGTGGCAAATCATCCCAATTGCGTACGCCCATCAGGTCTTCCTGCCATCCCGGCAGAGTTTCATACACAGGTTCATATTTCTCCAGCAGGCTGACGCCCATCGGTGGTAAGGCGGTTTCACCATCCGCATCTCGGTATGCTGTACAAACCTTTATTTCCTTTAATCCACTGAGCACGTCTACTTTTGTCAGCACCAGATCGGTCAATCCGTTCACCCTGCGTGCATACCGTAGCAACACACCATCCAGCCACCCCACACGGCGTGGTCGACCGGTGGTGGTGCCGAATTCATCCCATGGCTTGGCACCAGTTCCCCGTAAATGCTGGGCAATCTCTCCGTCCAACTCTGTCGGGAAAGGCCCTGCACCGACTCTGGATTGAAATGCTTTAGTAGCTCCGATCACATGCTCCACCGGGCAGATACCAATTCCCAGGCCATTAAAAACGCCGGTGGCAGTCACATTCGAACTGGTTACAAAGGGATAGCTGCCATGATCGACATCCAGTAACATCCCTTGCGCCCCTTCAGCTAAGACCTCTTTTCCTTCATGCAGGGCAATATCCAGGTTTGCCCCGGTGTCTACGATGTAGTCCTGTAATTGTTTTGCATACTCTACATACTCTCTCACCACAGGTTCAGCGTCAAAGGCAGTCGTCTGGTAGTTATAGGCCAACTCCCTATTTACCTTATCCAAATGGGATCTCAACTTTTCTTCAAACAATGGTAAATCCAGCATCTCCACCATGCGTAAGCCTTTTCGGCTCACCTTATCGGTGTAGGTTGGCCCAATACCCCTGCCAGTGGTACCAATCTGTCCTTTTCCTAACAGCCATTCACGTGCCTTATCCAGGGCAATATGACCGGGTGTGATCAGATGGGCAGCATAACTGATTTTCAGTCGCTCCGGATCGATTTTCACCCCGTTCTCCTGCAACATTTTCACTTCTGTTAAAAAGGATTTTGGATTAATCACCAAACCATTTCCTAAAATCCCGATCGTGTGCTCGTGAATAATCCCTGATGGAATTAAATGCAGTTTGAATGTCCGATTTTTTATAGTCACCGTATGTCCAGCATTATCACCACCATTAAAGCGGGCGACGATATCCGATTGGGCTGATAAAAGATCAACAATGCGACCTTTTCCTTCATCACCCCATTGTGTTCCTACTAATATTTTGAGCGGCATGGGAGGCTCCTTCAGTAATTCTTGTCTGTGATTTATTATACCGTACTGGCTTTTTCAAATAAGGAAACCATTTTATTTTAACCCTTGACATTAACGTTACGTCATAGTTTATACTGGTGCCATGCTTACCGTAAAACAAGTTTCCAAGCTGGCTCATATCACGCCACGCACCTTACACTACTACGATCAGATCAGGTTGTTTGAGCCCGATTTCATCGCGGAGAACGGTTATCGTTATTACTCCGATGAATCATTGTTGAAGCTCCAGCAGATTTTGTTTTACCGTGAGTTGGATTTTTCGCTCGAGCAAATCAAAGAAATTTTTAACAGAAAGGATTATGATCTGCAGGATGCATTGAAAGAACATAAACTACAACTTGGTAGACGTATCAAGCACATCGAAAAACTAATTGACACTGTGGATCAAACCCTTCAGTATCTTAAAGGAGAAGAAAAAATGGACAAGAAAATGCTTTTTGACGTGTTTAATGAGAAAGAACAGGAAAAAATGCAGCAGGAAGCTCTTCAGTTGTATGATCCTGAAACCGTTAAAGCTTCCTACAAGAAGTGGAAAAACTATTCGGATGCGGAAAAGCAACGAATTGGTGAAGAAGGAAATGCGGTTTATTTAAGCTTTGTAGACGCGATGAGTAAAGGCCCAGACTCTATGGAAGCACAGGAAACCGTTCAAAGATGGCGTGACCACATGAATTATTTCTGGACGCCAAATGAAGAACAGTTGTTAGGGTTAACTGACCTGTACCTTGATGACCCGCGTTTCAAGAAAAACTTTGACAAAATTCATCCTGATCTGGCTGATTTTGTGAAAAATGCAGTCACTGTTTACCTCAAACGCAAATCATAAATGCATGACGCGATTCGGAAATAAAAGGCAGGTTTTTCACCTGCCTTTTTACATCCCCATCAGACATAAATTCTTGATCATCCTTTATAAAAATTAACAGAGGACTAAGAAAGTCTTTCCCTTAGCTTAATATGGATTATAATGATGTTATGCCATCAAAGAACAAACCTCTATTAAAGATTATTTTATGGGGATTTGGTATTGTCACACTGCTGACAATCATTGGTATGTATGTTTTATCAATAATTTTTATCAATAGTACTTTCAGTCATCGAGTTGAAAAAAATGAGAACTCACCTGAAGAATTGGGACTTTCGGCAGAAACGATTACTTTAAAGAGTAGTGATGGTATCGATTTAGCTGGATGGTGGGTGCCAGTTGATGAACCTAAAGCGATTGTGATTTTATTACATGGAATGGATGGTCTTGACGCTTCGTCATTGCTGCCACAAGCTGTATTTCTTAATGAGGCAGGTTACTCCGTTTTTATTCAAGATATGCGTGCCCATGGACGAAGCGGTGGGGAGAGGATTGGGCTTGCTTTTGAAGAACCACAGGATGTCATCCCCGTCATAAATTGGATTTCATCTCAATCTGGTCTTGCGGACACACCTGTAGTATTGTTAGGTTTATCCATAGGCGGAGCTGTTGCAATCCGAACCGCTGCGATTCAGCCTGATGTAGATGCCGTGATTAGTGTGAGTGCCTTTGCTTCAATCGATAAAATGATTGGACAAGGGATGAGATTAATGGAGTTTCCAGATGCATTAATTCAGGTTTTCGTCCCCTTTTCAAAGCTGGCTATTTTAACAGTTTATGGCGAATGGCCAGCATCTGCCTCACCACAGAGAGATATTTCCAAAATAATCGATAGGCCTATATTTTTGTTGCACGGAGTTATGGATCAACAGATTCCGGTTGCAAACGCTTATGACCTTAAAGAAGCCGGTGGTGATAATGTTCAATTGTCGCTAATTGAAGAAGCTGATCACCTGATCTTTACCCAAAATGGTTTAGGGGACAACCCTGAAGATGAAATTTATCGAGAAAAAATCCTGGAATTTTTGTCAACAATTCATTAATCCACCTTTATAATTTTGATTCGGTGATTTTTAATTAGGTTTGACTATGTTATAATCCCCATCAATGCAAAAGCACTTGTTGGTTATTTTTTCCATCCTTTTACTGCTGCTTGGAATCAGCACAGTATATGTTGCCGGTAATGTTACCGCAAAGGCCGACCCACAGGTGTTTTATTTCACGCCCACCGCACAACCGGATGGCAGGATCATCTATATTGTTAAAGAAAATGATACTTGCATCAGTATCTCATTATTAAATAATATTCCTGAGGATCAGCTTCGCTTATTAAATGACTTGGGTGGGGACGGGTGTTTGTTCTTAAGGGTCGGAAGAGAGCTCATCCTCGGTACGGTTGAAGCAGAACCTACCGTAAACCCAGAATTTACCCCCACTTCCATATTGCCAACACCAACCCTCTTCAATGGCACAGGCGATATTTGTGTGCTTTTGTTTGAAGATATTAACGGTAACACGCTCATAGACGATGACACCGTCGAACTACCTCTGGCAAGCGGTGAGGTAAGTCTTACCAATCGGTTTGGAAGTGTTTCATTATCTCAATCAACCAATAATTCGGAAGAGGTTTGTTTCGTCGAATTGGATGAAGGCGAATATACAGTCAGCGTGGCGATCCCAAGTGGGTATAACCCCACCATGCGTAACAGCACTTCAATTCAATTACGAGCTGGCGATACAGTCCGGATAGATTTCGGTGCCCAACTTAGCAGCGCTGGGGAAGTGATCCTGGAAGAAGCGCCAACTTCAAACCGCTCTCCGTTCCTGGGGATTATCGGTGGTCTGGTTTTAGTGGTCGGTTTGTTTTTTGGAATTTACGCGCTTCGCTTACAAAGAAGATAACTTTCTCGGTGATTTACCACTCCGTGCGTTGTTCTTTCCAGACATCCGCCTCATTATGATATCCAGCTTCTTCCCAGAATCCTTTTCGATCTTCTGCTAAGAATTCCAAGCCACGTATCCACTTGGCACCTTTCCAGAAATAAGGCGTGTCCAAATCATCTCGACCCGGAATCGCCCCCACCACACCTCGTAAAGGGTAGCCATGGTCTGGAGAAAGCGGCTGACCATCATAGTGGGTAGCCAGTAAAAAATTATCCTGTAACAAAACGGACAGGGGTATATTCGTAGTATAACCATACTCGGCATGTTGCATCACATAATTGGCTTCCGGCTTAATTTTCAATAATCCTTGTTCGATAATGGTTCGAACGGAAACCCCTTCCCATTCGGTATCAAACATGCTCCAACGAGTCACACAATGTAAATCCATTTTTATTTTGGTACGTGGAAATTGATTAAATTCCGCCCAGGTTAAGGTTAATTCATTTTCCACCAGACCCCAAAACTTTAACGTCCAGGTAGCAAGGTTAACCGAAGGAACCGGACCGTAATGCAATACCGGAAATCGTTGGGTTAATGATTGACCAGGCGGCATCCGCCCCTCCGCCTTCATTTTTTGTTCGTCTTCTTTGCGTTTAAAAGGATTAAACATGTTTACTCCTTCGCCACATTATAACGGAAAAATCAAAGTTCGTTTATGAACCCCGGTAACTTTTGTGAATCCTAAAAAACAAAATTTTTATGGATAAACAGAATCGGTTGGGCCAGGAGTTGGTTGAGATGGATAGCCACCATCTCCTGGGGTCGGTTGTTCCGGATAACCGCCCTGCGTTGGCGTAGGTTGTAATGGTTCAATCGTACCGGTTGGTGTTGGTGTCTCCATCGGAAGGATTTGGGTTGGTTGCACCATCGTCTTGTTCGCGATGGCTGTCAATTGTGCTGCATTAGGCGTGGCAAACTGCACCCAACTGGTTGGGGTAGGCTCCAACCCACTGGCAACAATGGAAATGTCCTCTACGTAATCGATTGCACCCATACAGCCTTTTTCCAATTGTTCGGAAACATTTTCCCAGGTCAGTTGACCATTCAACCGGTAAGCTTCCTTAATGGCATTGCTCAAACAGCCTGGACCTGCGTTGTAATTCACAAGGGTCAGTCGCCATAAATCTTCATAATTGCTAACCTGCCCGGGATCCTTGCTGGTGGTGTTGCGAATAATTTTTCCAACCTGTTCACAATTGGCGATCATCCCTTCCGCAAAAATCCGTACGGAGAAGTTCGCCTGTGACAGATCGATCCCTTCCGGGCAATCAGGACAGGTGGAATTCACCTTCGTCACCAGGGCACCACGTAACATTGCCTGTTCATCTTCCGATATATTACCAAACCCCAGATCACATCGTGTTTGCCCTAAGACCAATGGGCAGAATTGATGGAAAAAGGTGGGGTTCCAAAGCAAAACCGTATCAGCACCGTTATCTGTTAACTGGCCAAATCCTGCTTCTTTGTAGGAGTTGTAAATTCCTGGCCAAAGTTGGCTTTCCCGGCTAAAAACATTCTTCAATAATTGGGCTGGTACACCCGACTCTTCCGCAGCAGACATTATTTCTTCATTAAATAAGTTCTGCCAAGCTACCACCTGTTCGTAAGCCGCCTGCACCCCACACTCATTGGCCACCCCATCTTTGGTCAGTCCGCCCGCAGGACACTCACTGGCATCCGCCTGACCATTGGAGATCAGCATACCCGCCAGATAATAAAAAGATACATCTGTATATAATTCTTCTGACTCATCAGGAGTTAACAACCACGGAGGTGGTCCACCGATCTCTGGAAAGACTTCCCAGGTAGCTGAACAACTGGCAGGGGTCGAACCACGCCATTGGGTTGATATCACGTCCACATACCAGAGATGCTGGTCTGTGGCTGGGCCTTCCGGATTTGTAAAATCTCCCCAGGGCTGAACCCTCACCAAAGCTGAAAACACCTCGCTGGAATCGCCAAAGGATGAATCTGCCCAGAATTCGATTTCTACCCCTTTGGACCCGGTAGGCCACAAGGGAAGATCACATTCCTCCGCCGGACAGCTGAAAGGTGTACCATCAATGGTTCCTTGTATACGAATGACACTCTCGTTGGCCAACAGTTCTTCGCCAATCAACCGCAGGTTGGGCATGCTGGAACAGGTATTTTCAGGCGTACTTTGCTCACAATTCGAAATTGACAACCATACCTGCGGTAAAGGCAGTTCCACCTCAATGGTTCGCTCACGATCATATGAATCGAAATAGCTTAAATAAGCCCCGGAACATTTATCAAACCCTTGCCCACCTTCCAGGGTGCAGGGTTTGGCGTTTATCCATTCCCTTGCCTTGGTCTGTCCACACCAGGTTTCCACATCGTCAGAAGTCGGCCAACCAGTATGTTCAATCAGGAATCGGCAGGTGATTTCATTATCTTTCCAACGAACCAACCACCATTCATAGGCAACATACTCAACCACGATATCTTTTACGCGGTGATACTCTTCGTCTTCTTCCTGATCCTCAGCATGAACAACCGTCTGCCAGACGGATAATCCACCGAGCAGTCCGATAACAAAAACCAGAGTCAGTAATCCCAGAAAAAAACGCTTCACCGATTAACTCATTCCTTAATTAAAAAGAACCCTCATACCCTTAAATAAATTGGAAAATGATTCAAAAGAATCTTTTGTTCGTATAGTGTAGCATATATCATTTTGAACAAAAATAGTGAAATAGCAAATTAATGCAAAAGCATTATTTATGGATAGCCGTTTGAAGTGGGTTGTTGCGTGTTCTGAGCTGGATACCCTTCCAACGTATTACTCGGTGTTAAGGTGGGGCCACCAGAGGTGATTGTGGAAGTTAAGAAGATCGTTGTAGAAGGGGTAGGTGTGATCGTACTGGTGAGCGTGCGAGATGGGGTATAAGTGGTGGTAGGCGTGGGCGAGATCGTCAGCTCATATTCCAATGTCATGATCAGATCGGATGATTGAACAGCAACCGTCGTAAAATCCAATGCGTCCTGTACGTAACGAAGTATAAGCTCGGGTTTGGGTAACAGAACAGTTGATCTAACCTCACCGGGGATCTGCCAGGGGATAAAATCTCCAATATTCATAGCGAAAAAGCCAAACCGATCAGGCTGCCCCAGACGAATGGCCAATGGAATATTTTCCAATAATTGAGGAAGAGAAAGATTGGTCTTTACAGTATCGCGGTAAGTGTAATAAAGCTCGGAGAGTTCAATCAGCTTCCCTCCACGTGCCATCGTTTGAAACAAGTGGTAAACCGCCTGCTGTTGCCGGATTGCCTGATCATGAATATCGGATTGTTCCCGGAATGAGACGAAGCAGTAAACATCTTTGCCCGCGAAGTGGACGCTACCTGCTGGAATTCCCCCACACACATCATAATAGTTGCGGGTCACATCTACATCCAATCCATCAAGCTCATCCACAAACCATTCAAAATCATCGTGATGCACCAAAGCAAATTCGTCCGGTCTGACTCCGATGTTGTATTCAAGTGTGTCTGCCAACATTTCAAACCCACCCACTGCATACGCTACACCGATACGTTGCATGGTATAGCCGGGGATATAAACAAACATTTCCGGTGGTAAAGAGAGCAGTGCAACCTTTGCCAGGCGTGGATGATAAAACGCCAGCATGATCGCATTGGTTCGGCTCACAAATGGCGCATCTTTGTCTGAACCCAGCAAAACCAACAACTTTACTTCCTCAGGGACAATTACCCGTTTCACCGGTTCGGGAATTGCCGTAGCAGGGTCAATTCTGGGGGTGGGGAAATCCGTTCTGGGGTTGGCTTTATTTTCGATTACCATTGTCATTCCCTGTGTTATGGAAGGGGATAAACTCACAGTCGGACTCTGGGTAGTCGATGGTGTTATTTCTGGATTGGTTGGTTTTTGACCACAGCTCACCAGAACCATACTTACCAGCAACATGGTAAAAATGACCCCAATAAGGGTGTTGGATTTTTTACTTACTCCACCACCATCACATGTCATTAAAGAGCTCCAGGGGTTTTTCCCGCCCGAGCTAATGCTTGTGTGTAAAGATCCATCATGGTGCCAACGGAGTGATTTACCACCCAATTATTCAGATCTTCTGCCATTGATTTCCCATTTAATCCTTCCCAAATCAGATGATCCATCAAAATCAGCGAGAGAATATAGGCTCCTTGTTGAAAAGTCTGTAAATATCCAATGGGGTCGGCCAGCAACCCGCATTTATGAAACAGGTAACTCTTATAAGCCGTGCTGATATTTTTCTGTACATAATCGGTGATTTCTTCAATACCAGTGAGATCCTGGCTCTTTTCACATGCCAATTGGATAAATGTGTCCGACAAAAGCGGTTGGATACTCTCCAAAATTTCAGGTTTGCCAGCTTCCTGATTGAAAAAGTCCTGAAAAATGAAATCAAATATCTTTTCTTGCGAGAAGGAGACATCCACCACCGGAACATGCCCGGTTAATCGCACCCCATTGCCACCGTTCAACCCGCAGAAATAAACATCCAGCTGATCAGGTATATTTTTATCATTAATCAACTCACGAAAAACTGCTGTGAGTG
>CAYSFA010000011.1:22911-33706 GCA_964430025.1 uncultured Anaerolineaceae bacterium
CACGAAAAGTTGGCGCAATTGGGGATTGCAAATAAAAAGCTTCGATTTTCTCACGTCGATCTTCTATGATAGGTAAACATTCCGAAAACCAATATTCCCGAAAACCCATTGCTTCCAATTCCTGCAGAACCGGGGATAATACCTCAAACAAAATCAACAATTGCCTTTGTTGGCTCATCAAGCGTGGTTCGTTTTGTTCAACCGCAAGGCGGAAATTATCTCTGTCCAACATAAGTTCGATCAAAGAGTCTTCATAAAATTGTGGGACGACCGACAACCCAAATGCAATCGGAGGGCTGATCAATTCACTACCCAGCGCTTCTGCGACCTCCTGTAAGATCAAGCGTGACGAAGCACTTAATGGTTGGCCAAACTCCGCGTACACCTGAGGATACATGTTTTGAAAATGCGAATCACCCCCGACGATATTTAACAGATTAAGTAAATCAAGATTGTAAGAATGTTGAAAAAAAATATCCATAAGAAATCCAAATTTTTGTGTCGTTTTAATGATTATGCCATTTAACAAAGAAAATGCCAACCAGATTAACGAACACTGGTGCGCTTTCGCGCACCAGCTGAATTTTCATCGGTGGAGATGAGGGAGGGCACCACCGAAACCTGTAAGTTAATATTCTTTTATTATTGTATGTTTTATATCAACGATTTTCCACGGACAAAGGATGGTATTTGATTACCGCTTAGAACAGCTTTTTTTCTGGTCTTTCGGACAGGTTCAAACACAAATCACTTTGCTGGTGCTGGAATTCCCGAAGGAGCGGCGATTTCTTTCTTCTGGAATACGAATTTCTTCCAGGCAATTGGCATGGAAACAACCAAAGCAATGGTCGGCAGAATAAAGGGCAGCTGTGGGCTGAATCTTTCATACAACCAGGCACCAATTACCGGAGCAGGCAGTGCAACCACACCAACGCTGGTCGAAAAGAGGCCAAAGGCCAAACCTCTCAGTTTCTCCGGTACCACCTTGGAGATCAGAGAGCTATAGGCAGGGCCCATAAACGCCTGACCCATCCCGAAAATGATGAAGGCAATCGACATAGCAGCAAAATTCCTGCTGGAAATAAAAATTATCATTGAAACTGCAAACGTGCCCATCCCCAAAACGATTGATAAACGCTCACCTTTACGATCCGATAGCCAGCCTGTGAAGGCCATTAAAGCCATGGTTACGATAGCGGAAATTGAATTTAGAATTCCGATTTGTGTGTTGGTGATGCCAACTTCATTGTTCATATAAATCGGAAATAATTGGCCAACCATGTTGAAATTAATGTCTATAATACCATCGGTGATTAAGATCCAGGTTGCTACCCCACCACTTACCAACAAGGCAGCCATAGCTCCAATGCTCGTCTTAAGGTTTTTAAATGTAGCACGTTGTTTTTGTTCTTGTGCTACCTCTTCAGTGGAAGAGCTTTCCATCGCTGGTAAATTGTTATAACGGATGGCCATGAAAATTCTCAGAATAGTTGCCAGGGTGAAAAAGCCCGCGGCGACGATAAACATAATCGAATACCCATAGCGATCCGACAAGAAACCGCCTAAAGGTGGTCCCAACACGCCAACCACCGCAAAGATCGTTTCCGCAATTCCATAAATTTTTCCGCGATTGTTCTCGGTGGACTGCTCCGCGATGAATGCGCGAAAACTGGGAGCAACAAAAGAGCGGCCAATTGCCCCGGTAGCCATCGCCAATAAGCCCCACTCCCAGCTAGGAGCCAGCAGGAAAATCACAAAGGTGAACATATTGGCGACACTGCCAATCGCAACGGCTTTTAACCGGCCAATTGAATCGGAAATCCATCCACCAAATATTTGGAACAGCAGTGGTAATACTGCCGAAATGGTGAAGAATAAACCTACCTGACGCACATCCGCCCCAAGGTGTTGCAAATATAAAGGCAACAACGGGTCGTACATCATGGCAGCAATATTCGCCAGGATCATTCCGGAGAGGAATAAACGTAGTGTTTTTGGAAAAAGCTTCATTGTATTGGAAACACGATTCACGATGATCTCCTTAAACTATCAAATACCCGGAGGAATTCGGCAATCTATTTGTACTTGCAAACACTCAATAATACCCTACTCTGCAGCCTAATGAATCCCCCCCCTCGGGACGGAATCTGCCTGGAAAGTTGACCAGGTGGTAGTTTTAAGTTTGCGTTTTCTAGCACAACCATTTACGATATTTTTAACATGCCAAGCGAATTTGGTAAGTTATAATTAACAAAAAACGACCTTTATCAAATCTCTCTTAACGAAATCAAAACAAAGGAGATCTATGTCCAAATCAAAAGAATTTCACCGACCAGAAAACTGGTCAAATGCACATCAGCTCTTAAAGCGCTCCGATGTCACCACCATTCCCCTTATTGTTGGCCCACGCCCAACTGCTTTGTATGATCTTGACGCTGAAGCGTTTGTTGATCTTGAGAAATTGCAACTAAATTACATTAATGTAGGCGAAGATGAACGTGTCCATATTGGCGCGATGACCACCTTACAGGATCTATATTTATCCGATCTTCTTAAAAAACAAGCCAATGGCATTCTCGTGGATGCAGCTTATTTCTCCGCCACCCTGGGATTACGCAACCTTGCTACCCTGGCTGGAGCGATTACCAACCCTGATAACCCACCTGATATCGCCTTGGTATTAATGGCTTTAGATGCGGTAGTAACCGTGCAAAAAGATGAAAAACAAACCCGTAAGGTCACTATTACAGAATGGATGAAGGATTGTAGTCAGGTGCTCTTACCCGGTGAGATCATCCGTGAAGTCAGTTTCTTCCCGCAGACAGGCTCTGTTGGCTCATTAATCAGGATCAACCGCACCCCGCGTGATCGAGCAATCTTAGCTACCGCAGCCGTACTCGAAGTTGAAGGGGATGTATGCAAAACAGCTCGCTTAGCCTTAGCCGGAGCAAACTTGAACCCTGTTCGGTTACCCGAGGTCGAAGGTTTACTTTCCGGACAGAAATTGACCTCTCACCTTCTCGATCAAGCCGCGGCTGCAGCAGAAAAACAAGCCAAACCAGTCGCTGATTATCGCGGCAGTGTTGCTTATCGTAAAGCGATGGCAGGTGTCCTTTCCAAACGAGCCTTAACCCAGGCTTTCAAAGCCAATTAATGGAGGAAGCATGAATATACATTTCAAATTAAACGGAAAAGAAACGGACCTGGTCGTTATCCAGGATGAAAACCTCCTGACTGCCTTACGTCGTGTTGGGATTTGGAGCGTCAAACATGGTTGTGAGACCGGCGAATGTGGTGCCTGTTCCATTCTGATGGATGGAAAACTGGTTCCTTCCTGTGTGATGGTTGCCCCCCAAGCGGATGGCCATGAAATTGAAACAGTGGAAGGACTGAGCGAAGTAAATACCATTCATCCCATCCAAAAGGCTTTTACCGAAATGGGAGCAGTGCAATGTGGATTCTGTACCCCTGCTATGGTCTTAGCAACCAAAGCATTGATCAATAAGGAAAAATACCCCACCCTGGAAGATGCTCGTGATGCCCTCAGCTCCACCATTTGCCGCTGTACCGGGTATGTGAAACCAGTCGATGCCATTATGCGTGCTGCTGCTTTGATGCGCGGCGAAGAAGTGCCTCCCATAGATGGTGGCGGTGTCCCCATGGAACTGGCTTTTGGCATCACCGGTGAATCTGACCTGGGACGTGAATTACCCGATTTCTCCAGTGGCGAACGCTATGAAGGTGTCAGCCTTAAGCCGGATATCAAGGTTGCCCCCTGGGTAACCCCCGAAGCACAAACTGATGTGGTTGGCCGCCCTGAAGTGAAGGTGGACGCAGTTAAGTTGGCGAAAGGGAAACCTGCCTTCACGGACGATATCAACCTGCCAGGGATGCTCTATGCAGAAATGCTCACCAGCCCATATGCTCATGCCCGCATCCTTAATATTGACACATCAAAGGCCAAAGCTTTGCCGGGGGTGCATGCAGTGCTCACTTATAAGGATATTCCACGGGTGATCTACGCCTCCGGTGGGCAATCCTGGCCGAACCCCAAACCTTGGGATCAGGTTTCTCTGGACAATAAAGTTCGTCACGTTGGCGATCGTGTAGCTGTAGTGGCTGCTGAAACCCCCGAGATAGCCCGTGAAGCGATCAAATTAATCAAAGTAGATTACGAAGTCTTACCCCATGTGCTTGACCCACGCGAAGCCAGTATACCTGGCGCTCCCGTTATTCATGATGAAACGGATGCAGTCGGCATCCCGGATGCTTCTCGCAACCTGGTGAATGTGGTCGACGCCACCTGGAATGACGTTGATGAAATCTTTGCAGAGTGCGATCGCATTTTTGAAAACACTTACTACACCCCCAAACAGCAGCATGTTCACATTGAACCACATATTTGTATTACCTACTGGGATGAAGATGAACGTTTAGTGGTACGCACCTCAACCCAGGTACCATTCCATGCACGTCGTATGCTGGCTCCTCTGATTGGGTTGCCTGTCAAACGCATTCGCGTGATCAAACCACGCATCGGTGGTGGTTTTGGTGGCAAACAGGAAATGCTGATTGAAGATCTAGCTGCTCACCTCACCGTGGCGACCAATCGCCCTGTTCGTCTGGAATATACCCGCGAGCAGGAATTCACCAGTTCACGCACCCGCCACCCTATGTACGTAACTTTCAAGATCGGTGTGATGAACGATGGCACCATCCGCGCATTGGATATGAACGTTATCTCCGATACCGGTGCTTATGGTACACATTCTTTGACGGTTGCCAGTGTGTCGGGGTTGCGTGGGTTATCCACCTACAAAGCGGATGCCCTGCGTTTCCATGCTGAGATCTTTTACACCAATAAAACTCCGGCTGGAGCGTTCCGTGGCTACGGCGCCCCACAAGGCATGTTTGGTTTGGAAGTGATTATCGATGAAATCGCCCACTCACTCGGTTTCGACCCATTGGAATTCCGACGCCGCAATGCTGTAACCATAGGTGACCATATTCCGATCTCCACCGCATTGGGAGAAGGCGGCACCATAGAACAATATGTACTCAGTTGTGGTCTCCAGGAATGTTTCGATAAAGCTGAGAAAGCCATTCAATGGGATCGCCGTAATGACCCGAAATGGCGCATCGATCCGGAACGACCGCATATCCGACGTGGATTAGGTGTGGCTACCTGTATGCACGGTACCGCTATTCCTGGACTGGATATGGGTGGTGCGTCGATCAAGATGAATGATGACGGCAGCTTCAATGTTCAGGTAGGTGCAACCGATCTCGGCACTGGCTCGGACACGGTGATCGCGCAGATCGTCGCTGAAACGCTGGGATGCCGCCTGGAAGATATCATTATCTACTCTTCCGATACCGACATGACCCCCTTTGATGTGGGGGCATACGCCTCCAGCACCACCTTCATTTCCGGTGGTTCTGCCAAGAAAGCAGCGGAGGAAGTACGCCGCCAGATCATTGATCGCGCTGCCAAAATGCTTAATACCACCTCCGAAGGCATGTATTTACGTAACCGCCATGCTTATGCAGCCGATGGCCGTTCGGTTTCTTTGGAAGCGGTTGCCTTGAACAGCCTGCATACAGTTGATCAGCAACAAATAATGGGGACGGCATCCTTTATGTCCAATTACGCACCTCCACCATTTGGTGCGCAATTTGTCGAAGTCGAAGTGGATACCGAGACAGGTATGGTGCGCGTACCACGCATGGTCATGGCCGTCGATTGTGGTACCGCCATCAACCCAATGACGACCTCCGGCCAGATTGAAGGGGGTCAGTTGCAGGCGCTTGGAATGGCGATTTCAGAAGGGTTGGAATACGACGATCACGGCAATGTGTTGATGAAGCGCATTGGCGATTATCGCATCTATGAATCCGACGAAGCCCCGGAAATCACCGCTATTTTAGTACCAACCTACGACCCCAGTGGCCCGTATGGGGCAAAAGCGGTGGCGGAAATCCCCATGGATGGGGTTGGACCAGCCGTTTCGAACGCGATCTTCGACGCGATCGGTGTGCGTTTGCGTGAATTGCCCGTGTTGCCTGAGAAGGTTTGGAAGGGAATTCAGGAAAAGAACGCGAGATAGATCGTCTTTTAGGTAGTAAACAAGATACTCAGCAGGTGGTTGAAAAATTCAACCACCTGCTTTTTTATGCAAAGGTGCGTAGCACTATTTTTAAAATATCATCTCCATCGACCGACCCTTTTCAATCAACACAGCCTGTTCTTCCTTCGACATCTCTTCAAATTTCTCGCAAGCCTGCAATATCATCGGGATTACGGTCACATCCCCGGCCATGCACAACCCGGTCACATCCTGCGAGAGTATAAAATTCACCGCTTCCTGAATATACTCCGGGCTTTTATACGGTTCATACCAGGTAGTGTGAGTCTTCGGCTTTTCATTCCAAGGCCCCTTGGCTACCGATTTGATGATCATTCGCCCAATATTCTTTCGCTTACAAACCTCAATCAACGCCAAAGCATCCTCGCAATAAGACTCCTGCCCCATCAAAGCATAATTAAGTGGGAACATAACCGTGTCAAAATCAAAACGCTCAATCGCCTGCAAAAATAAACTCGGTGTCTGCATACCATGTCCGGTGATCCCCAGAAAACGAGCCAACCCTTCTTCCTTCGCTTTGATCATGGTTTCGATCACGCCTCCTTTTGCAAAGACAGCATCCAAATCCTCCTGCGAGGTAACTGCGTGTATTTGATAGAGGTCAAACTGCTCCACCTGTAAGCGTTTAAGAGAGGTATGCAATTGACGCCAGGCGTCATCCGCCCAACGTTCCATCGTTTTACACCCCAAAAAAAATCTCTCCCGTTCTCTTTTTATCCAGGGACCCAGCCGTTCTTCCGCCATACCATACTGCGGAGCAACATCGATGTGATTAACCCCGGCGGCAATCACCTGTTCCATCACCGTATCAGCTACCGATTGTGTAATATCCCAGAATGCAGCCCCTCCAAAAATCGCGACGGTTGAAAAATGCTCAGTTCTACCCAATATTCTTTTTTCCATCAAACTCTCCCTTTTTCCTAAAAACCCTAATCGAGAAAATTCAACAACTCCCCAATATTCTCCACCACCACATCCGGCTTAAACAGAGAATCTTTCAGATCCTCCAACTTGGTCTCACCACTCAATACCAACACCGTTCGTATACCCGCCTGCCCTAGTGCGATATCTGTGTAGAGCCGATCACCCACCATGCAAATCTGGTTGGCTGGCACCCCCAAACGCTTGATTAATGACTCAACAATAGGTGGATTAGGTTTTCCGATCACCTTATCCGGGCTTCTCCCTGTGGAGGCTTCCACAAAAGCGATCATTGCACCAATATCCGGCATGACACCATCCTCAATCGGACAATTGATGTCCGGGTGAGTGGCTATGTAAGGCAACCCTTCCCGCACCCGATCACACAAGCGCCATAATTTTTCATAAGTCAGGGTGGTATCGAACCCCAACACAACCACCTGAGGATTCTTCGCGTCCAATTGGTATCCATAGCCGGTAAATTCCTCTTCCAGGGAAGTGGTACCATACAAATCAATTCTGTTTATTTCCGGAAAATGCTCTTTGAGAAATATGGCTGTCGCTTCACCGGAGGTGAAGATCATGCCAGGATCAACAGCTAGCCCCAGCCCAGAAAGCTTTTTCGCGTATATCTTGCGGTGTTTGGAAGAGTTGTTGGTAAGGAAGAGAAAAGGTTTTTTTTCACGTTGTAACTGATAAATAAATTCAGCAGCACCAGGCAGCAAATTCTCCCCCAGATAAATCGTGCCATCCATATCCAGGACAAATGCTTTGATGGAATTTATAAAGCTACGATGTTCATCAGTCATGTTTTTCTCCTTAATCAATCCAGCTTAAAATCCTGGAAAACCAATTGTCCTTATTCTCATCATGAAATGTGCTGAAAAGGTCGCCAGTCTGCCCATTGATCATCACCGGGAAACGCTCCGCCCCCAAAACCAACACTGCCCGCCAGACCGGTACGAGTAATAATTTATACTGCTCGACTGTGACTCGGCTGGAACTCAAGTGCATATTTCGGTATTTTTGGGTCTGTGAACCGGTCAAATACTTGCGTTCCATATCCAGGGCAGTTTTCCGGGCAATGATGGCTGCGTCTCCGGCAATCACCTCATAATTTTCAGCCATCCAATTGACCAAATACATCTGATCAAAAGGAACCAGATCTTTAAATTTATAGCTTTCATGCAGTTCTTTTAGCAGTCCGGGGCATTTTTTTGTGGCAGCCACCCGCACATCATCATAGAAAATGGCGTTACTCCTGGTCTGGAAAAACCATTTGCGGTTCTCATACACTTCTATTTGCCAATCGATGAATCCCCCAATATCAAAAGTCCACATTGGTAGATAAACACCCAGCAGAGCTTCAAACTTACCAGTCGGCGTATCAGTTTGGGTATTCCACCATTCATAGAGGATTTTTTGCGCTTGTTCTTGAGCTACCTTAAAAGGAATAATCGCTTCTGGCAAAATAACTTCTTTTTCTTCCTTTTGAACAGCACTGTAGTTTGACTCGCAGTAAGGGCACTGCCAGCTAAGCTGATCGGGTGGGATTAAAAACTCGGCACCACAACCGGAACAGTGCGAAACCAGCAAATTCACCGACTTTAGATGTCCCTTACCAGTCGCCATGGCGAGTAAGAAGTTCCCTTCGATAATTTCTCGTTTCTCTCTATCCCGGAAAGAACTCACCTCACAATTTTCACAAACCAAGCTGGTGCCATCCGGTGCGAAAGTCAATCTCCCACCACATTTTTCACAGGTAAACCGTTCCAATTCCTTGGAAAAGACTGTTTGAGTAGGTTTTGGTTGAATGCGATCCGGGTCGATGATATCCTCGGTTTCTAATTCACCATCCAAGATCGCCCGTCTTCGTCTCGCCCTACCTTCTGTTGGGTCAAGCGCAAGAATTTTTTCCACCCATTCACGTTGTTCGGTTTCCCGTGAAGCGACCAGACTTAAATAATACATGGCATCGATTAATTCTTTTTGAGGGGGGTTCTGATAAAGATAGCGATCCAGATATTTATAAGCTTGCTCTTTCTCCCCTGCTTTTGCTGCAGCGATTCCATGAACCAGCAAGTACCGTGAATGTGTATCAAAACTACTTGTTTTTGCCATATCTACCTCAAAAAGCTTACACTTGTGAATTTATTGTATCAAAATGTTAGGATAGAAGTTGGAGATTTTGGACTAAAGTAGAGAAGATAATAAGCCGATAACTCCACCACCAAGCACCAACCAGGTGGAATTTACACGATATTTAATTAAAAGCACAGACGAAGTCAACCCAATAATGATCGTTAATGGATCAATCAAGGAAGCTCGCCCCAACTGAACCAACACCGCAGCCATTAACCCCAGCGACACCGCATTGATTCCATCCAAAAGCACACTAAAAAATTTAGACTCTCTCAATTTTGGGATTAAAGGAGAGGATAGGGCAACAAAAACATATGAAGGCAAAAATATACCCGAGGTCGCCAGCAATGCTCCTGGTATACCTGCCAGAACATAGCCAATGAATGTTGCTGTTGTAAACACTGGGCCAGGGGTTACCTGCCCAATAGCCACCGCGTCAATCAATTGCTGGTCAGTTAACCAACCCAGGTTCACCACAAAGTCTGACCGCAAAAACGCAAGCAAAACATAGCCACTGCCATATAATACTGAACCAATTTTCAGAAAAGTGAAGAACAAAAGCGGTAGTTGAACACTGGAGATCGCGTGAGGGACGATGGAGAGCAAGCTGCCAGGTATAACCACCCCTGCCATTTTATCAACGGAGAGATTTCGGATGTTTTTCACCACCACCAAGGCTAAACCACCACCAAACAACAATGCGATTTCATTAATGCCCATCAAATAAAGAGTAATGACCAGAGCAACCATCGCTCCTGTTAACCAGTCTTTGATGGCTTTTCTTCCCAACCCCCACAACGCCTGTAACACCACAGCAATCACCACAGGTTTAATGCCATATAACAACCACTCTGCTTGAGGGTAAGATCCATATTCTACATATAACCAGGCTAACCCTAAAACAATCAAAACAGCTGGAACGATGAAACTCAACCCACCAAAGATCAACCCTCGCCACCCTGCGCGTTTGAAACTAAGGTGGATTGCCATTTCGGTGGAGTTTGGGCCAGGGATGAGATTGGTTGCCCCGATTAGGTCCAGAAATTCCTGTTCATCCAACCACTTACGGCGTTTAACCACCTCATCATGCATCATGCCGATGTGCGCAGCCGGTCCCCCGAAGGCAGTTAACCCGAGTTTGAGGAATAAAAAGATGACTTCTTTTAGTGGGTCTCGTTTAGATATCATCTCTACTTTTTTCTCATTTTTAATTCTATTAGAAACTACCTAATCGGTTGACCTAAAACGCAATGTTATTGTTAGGTAAAGTTAGAACGTACAATAATATTGTTCTTTCACTTGATTCATTGCATCATCTAGCCCTGTTGTTTCAGACATTTCCTCCGACACCTTTTCCCAAATGGAACAGAGATATTCATTCATCCCTTCAGTGGAAAAAGTAGCTTTTTGAGTTAATTCCAAGGCGAGATCCCAGTTTTCAATTCTCATTGATGCCTCAATAAAAGGTGTCAATTCCGGACCACTATACGGTTTATAACCTTTCGAATCTGCTTCATTCCAGAAATCAATTATTTTATTCCAATCCTTGAATTGGTAAGAAAGTTCTGCTTTTTGGTAGTAATAAC
>CAYSFA010000012.1:0-32483 GCA_964430025.1 uncultured Anaerolineaceae bacterium
ACCTATTTTGAGTCAAATTGAAGATCAATATATTCAAACTTATCTTGGTCTTAGAAAAACTAAAAATAAAATCGCGGTTTCTTTGATTTCTGACAACGCTTGCTCAATGTGCGGAAACAGCCTCCCCCCCATGGAAATCCAAAAAGCGAAAAGCTCTATGGACGATATATTCTGTTCGATATGTAAAAGATTTTTGTACTCAGGTTAAGTGAATGCTTAATTGGTTAATCAACTTCCAAATCGAAAAAATATCTTTCTTTATCGGTTTCTTCTCCGCATTAATAATAATTTTTGTTTTCCAAAAATTAAAACAATATTTTCCACATTTGAAGAAATTTTTAATCGAATCGCGTTATCGGTTTCAAAAGAAGAGATTATCGAATGTAAAAAATTCATTACTACAAGATACTTTCCATCGAGCACATTCAAATCACTTAACAAAAGAATTGTTTCCATTAGACGACTTGGTGATTCAACCAAATTTCTTAATTGATCCAGGCATTCTGCAGGATGAAAGCGCGATATTTCAAAGTGAAATTTCATCGACAGTTCCATTCATTCCTGATTTTCCTGTTTTATCCAGGAATTTCAATATTAGCAAGTTGAAGATAGACGACCTCTGTAAAAGTGATGCAAATTTTGTGATTTATGGAATGCCTGGCTCAGGAAAAACAGTCGCGATTTCTCTTTTTGTCTCTTTTCTCATTCGAAATCTTCAAAATAAAAATTTGAACGTTAAAACACCTTTATATTTTTCTGCCTATGAGATTCCTGAAAATTTTCAGTTTAATTCCACCATGGATTTAATCATCACTCTTTTTACTCAAAGAAATCTAAATATTTCCTATAAAGATTTATCTGAATTTATTAAAAATGAAATTGAATTAAATACTTGCATACTGATTATGGATGACCTGGATGAATTACACCCAGAACAATTCAACAAAATTGCGAAGTTATTAGAAGATATTTCCAGAGAAAAACCAAATCTACAAATAATTACTACCTGTTCACCATTGTATGTAGGAAATATTGTTAAAAACGGATTTAATCCGTTATTTTTAACAAGCTGGTCTAACTCACAAATAATGGATTTCTATAATAAGTGGGATCTTTTATGGAAAACCTCTGGGGATAATCCCGATCAAAAGCTTTCAGAGGATGCTTTAATCAAATCCTGGACATCAAATAATCTATCTCCAATGACCCCATTGGAACACACTCTTTACATTTGGGGAGCATATTCAGGTGATTTGTCCGGAAACGATATTCATTCATTGATTGATTCATATTTACACAAAGTTGCAAATTATGATAAACAAAAACAAAATATAAAAAGTTTAGCATTTGATAGTCTTAACAAAAGGTCATTAAAAATTTCCTCAGAAATTAAATCTGAAGAAATTGAACCCTTAGTACAAAATGGGCTCATTAAAAAACTTACAAACAATCTCTATGTTTTTAGTAATTCACAAGTGTTTTCATATCTCGCTTATTTGGGTAACGAATATAAGTTGCATCCAGATGATATTGATTTATCTTGGCCTGCAACACTTGCATTTTATGGGTTCACAACAATTTATCCGGAGCAATTTTCAAATACGAAAAAACCCCTTGAAGATATTCCTACCAATTTACATTCTATCCACCAGGTTAGTTATGTTTTAAAGCATTCACCCACAAATAGTAAATTCCAAAACGAGTTGATAAAAAGTCTAATCAATAAAATTCAAAACAGAAATCTTTTGTTTCAAATACGTTTACGGGCAATGGCTGGTTTAATCCAATCTAATAATCCAAATTTGTTGGTATTCATTAAACAATTACTGTCTAGGAACGAGGTTGATTATTCTCAATTAGCATTATTCGCCATTGGTTGTGCAACAAAAGATTCTTCAATTCTTCTTGATGTAATTAAAACGACGACTTCTTCTACATTTGATATAAAAAAGGTTGGTTATTTAATCTTAACAACATTTTCAGAAGAGCAAGCCATTCATGAATTAGGGAAAGCCTTCCTTAACGAAAATGAGAAAATTAGACAGTTAATTGCAGAATCATTTGCTATTGAAAATTCGCAAGGAGAAGAAATCTTAAAAGATGCGATCACAATGGAAGATATTGTTGTCAGGCGAGCAGCAATTTCTGGCCTAACAAAATTAAATAATGATTGGGCACGCAAAACACTACAAAAAATAGCTATTGAAGATGAGCAATGGGTGATTCGTAATGCAGCTATCCAGGCAATTGAATACATGCAAAATGATCACCTGGTTATTCCAAATCGTTTAATCCCCATTCACCAAAACCCATGGCTGATCAAATTTGCAGGAATTCATAACTTGGGTGTTTCCCACGAAAAAACGAATATAAAGAGTTTATTACTTGCACTTTCATCAGAGGATCTCAAAGATATTAAAAATGCAATTCACTTATCTCTTTTTGATCACAATGAGGATTTAATTGAAAAAATGATTTCATTGACAAAAACTTCTCGAGAAGAATATCTTGTCGATAAAATCATCACCACGCTTCTTTTGATCTTTACTTCTGATGATGAAATTTTTGTTAGCTCTTAGGTTAAAGTCAAAAAAATTAATCTATAAAGAAGCAAAAATAGAAATTAATATAACTTCCAACAATTGAATAATAATCAATAAAACAATCGGGCTAAAATCAAACATGCCTATCCTTGGCATTCTGTTTCTAATTGGTGAAATTAGTGGCTCCACGATTTGATCAATGGTTCTTCTTACAGGATGGTAAGGAGACATGAAATAACTTAATAACACACTTGCAATCACCAGCAATGAAAGTACATTTGAAGCAACTCTTACTATTACAATTAAAAAATCAAACATTTACACCTCTAAATTAATCTTGATCCCATAATGGCAGTTCCAATTCTCACCATGGTAGCCCCTTCAGCTATCGCGTATTGAAAATCATTTGTAGTACCCATTGAAAATTCGGATATTTCAATCCCGGGTATTTTTTCCTTCAAGAAATTGCCAAGTTCAAACAATTTATTAAAATTCTTTCTGGATTCACGCTCTTCACCTAATAATGGAGGCATAGTCATCAATCCACGAATATTCAGATGTTTACATTGATTATTAATTTCTGTAACATCATCTACAAGCATGTTCCAATAATTTTTATCAGAGGCATCCCACCCAAATTTCGTCAATTCCCCGGCTACTTCAAATTGCAATAATACATTCAAGATCTTTCCCTCTTCATGTAATTGCCTGTCTAATCTAAAAGCTAGTTTCTTGCTATCAAGAGATTGCAGGTAATCGAAATCACTGACGATCATTTTTGATTTTCGACTCTGCAAATGACCTACCATATGAATTTCAATCGACTTTCTTTGGTCCAAAGAAAGTTGGGAAAACTTTTGAATTGTTTCTTCAGGATAATTTTCACCGATATATCCTGCGCCAGCATTTATTACCTGTATGATCTTGTCGATAGAGTGGGATTTTGTTACCACAATCAACTTGATTTGCTGTGGATCTCGATGATTTATTAGCGCTGTCTTGTCGATTTGTTCAATAATTCTCAGATAGTTATCTTGGATATTATTTTTAACCATATTTACGCCAATCCCAGTAACATGCCAAACCTGCCAGACTTTTTCCCTTCAAGTCTATAAGAATACCACTCACCTAAATTACAAGCAGTACATAAATTAGAAACTTCTATTTGCCTTACTCCAGATTGTTGAAGTAGTAAACGATTAGCCTCCCAAAGATTGAAATAAAACTTTTCATTGTTATTGGAAACAACATCATTCTTAAATTCAGATAAATTTGAATTGACCATTTCCAATACATTATTCCCTACCTCATAATGGTCTGGTCCAATGGATGGTCCAATACCAGCCAAAATATTTTCTGGGTTGCTATTCAAATTCTCAACCATATATTTAATCGTTTCCTGCACTATTCGCTTAACAGTTCCCTGCCAACCAGCATGGATGGTTCCAATAATTTTCTGTTCTGGATCATAAACCATGATCGGAACACAGTCGGCAAATTGCATAAAGAGACTAACGTTGCTAGATCTGGTCAGGATCGCATCCGCCTGAATATGTTTTTCTCCCTGACCTCTTGGTTCATCCACAAAAACAACCCTGCTGCTATGAACCTGCCATACATCAAAAATTGATTTTGGATTCCGTTCTATAGCTGAAAATATTCGCCTTCGATTTTCCACAACATTTTCATGGAAATCTCCTGAAGAACCACTCACATTCAAACTACTAAAGGATCCTTCACTTATTCCCCCTTTGCGGGTAAAAATGCCATGAACCACGGAACCTTTTGGAAAAATATCAAATTGATAAAAGGATAATCCTTCGAAATCTACTTTCTTCATAAGGATGATTCGTCTTTTAAGGAATTAACATATTTTATTTTCTCAGTGAGAATCGTTCTTGTTTCGGTCATACTTTCTTCGATTAATGGAAACAAATACCAGGCGGTAAAAAATCCAAATAATGAGCCGGTAATTGTCCTCAAAATAGGATTGCTTTCGCGAATAGGTATCCACTCCGGAAGGTTATTTACCAATGCTGGCATTTGGGAGAAGCCATCAAATCCAATTGGGATGATGGCTATCGCTACCCATACATACCATTTTATTGATTTTATCTTTCTACCAGATAGAATAAATAATATTCCAAACAACAACATACTTGCATATATAGCAATATCACGTTGACAAATCGCTACTTTATATCCGGTGAATTCATTTCCCTTGAACTGCTGGGCTTCTCGTAGGTTGATTACGGTCTGATTTGAAATTTCTTCAAAACTTAGGACACCTTCAATTCCAGCCGTTTCCTTCGGATAAAAAGGTTGTTCGCCAAAAACAAACCAGGATCGAAATGCTAATTGATGGCAAAGTGGACGATAAATTGTGTAAATTATATTTGCAGGTAAAGGAGCTCCAATTTTCAACAAGTAAGGTGCTAAAAATGGTAATCCTACATACAAGGAAAGGAAGAAAACCATTAACCAAATGTATCCTTTGGATAACCAAAGAGAGACTTTATCAATATTTGTAATTTTTCTACCGGATTCAATCCGTTTTGAATACTGATCATCCCCTACCTCTTTCAACTGTTTATCACGGTCGATTGCTGCCATGATAGTCATTTTCAAATTGGTTTCATTGATTTCTTTCGAAATGGTATAAGGCCCAATTTTAAGAAATGGAGTTTTGCTTTCATATTTTTTTTCGAGATCCTGACTTAAACTAATATCAATCAAGGAGTAATTAAACTCTATCTCTTTGTTTACTTTTTCCAAAAGAGTGGAAATTCTCTCTTTTTCCTGGTTATTTGCAATATAAGCAACTATGTTTATCAATTTTTACCTCAAAGATTTGATCATAAACCAAAATCCACAAAAAATCCAAATCGATTAAGTGTTTCTAATGTACCAAAGAACAACATTGCTCCAATAATTATTAAAATGACCCCCATACCTATTTCGACATATTTCATTGCTTTTCCGTATTTTTGTATAACTTTTACAACCCACCCAATTCCTAAAGCTGCTAATAAAAATGGAATTGCTAATCCAGCAGAGTAGATTGCAAGCAGTTTCATTCCTTCCAGAATTGAACCTCCACCCACAGCCAGGGTCAGAATTGCCCCTAAAACTGGTCCCACACATGGTGACCAACCCGCTGAAAAGAAAATTCCCATAAGAGCAGACGACAAGTATGACCGTTTTTCTTGTGCTTTGTTCTGAATTCTTAAATCATATTCCAGAAATGGAATTCTCAACAACCCGGTCATATGGAGACCAAAGATTATTACAATCAAACCACCAATTTTAGCCAGCAGCCACCTCAAATTGTAAAGCAAGCCACCAATGGCAGAAGCAGTAGCGCCTAAGGAAATAAACACCAAACTAAACCCTAAAACAAATGCGACCCCATGGGAAAAGGTCTGAAATCGATATTGACTGGATTCTGGTGATTTCATGACTGCGATCGATCTACCACTGAGGTAACTGATGTAAGCTGGTACCAAGGAAAAAACGCAAGGGGATAAAAACGAAGCCAATCCTGCCAAAAATGCTAAACCAAAAGTAATTTCCATAAATTAATCCTCAAAATTCGCGAACATCAACCTGAATTCCACCAGGCATTTGAATTGTAATATCCCCCGGATCTACCGAAACATAAGGATAAGACCAACGAAATATCCATTGCGCATCGGTTGGAGCAACATTAACACACCCATGGGACCTGGGGGTTCCATAATCGTTGTGCCAAAAAGTGGAATGGATCGCCACACCAGTGCCTGAAAATAGAATGGTCCATGCCACTCCAGGGATATCCCATCCTCCACCTGTAGTCCCACCTGTCATGTGAGTAGAAATTTGTTTTCGCCAGGTTCGATGTACACCAGGAGGAGTCCCCCAACTTTCAACGATTTGTCCATCGGTATTCCATTTAGCTCCGGAAGATATTTTGCAATAGTATACTTCTCTTCCATCCTCCAGGCATGTTAAATATTGTCTGGTTGGGGTTACATCTACAAAAATTAGTTTGTTTTCTACGTCTGGATTAATCGGCTCCAAATCTTCATCCGATAATTTCCGCATACCTTTCGCTAAAGCCCAGAAAATGTCGCCATAACCATAGCGTTCGTTAACTCTATAATACGTTTCACCATCACTACCTGTTTTCATTCCGTCAATCCAGACTACCTGAGAGTAGTAAAGGCGTGGATATAAAACATCTTTAAACCAAGGAGATCTTGGAGGTGGATTATCTTGAATTAAATCAACATATGGCATTGTAACCTCTGCCCAAAACCCACTGCCCAAACTTGTTTCCGGCAAGGATGGAATGATATCATTTTCAATAATTTTTACTGGTTGTAAGGAAGGTGCGTAAATATAACCATCAGGAGTTTCCACCCATCGAGCATTCATAACTCCACCAGGAATCTCACCCACTACTTCACGAAGCCACACCACAACCGAGTCTTCATACAAAATCCCTAAAGATTCAGCGTTTTCAGAAGGTTTTGATCTCACATTGACTAAACCAGTACAAACCCGACCTAAATATTCAAATTCTGGCCAATTAACTGATTGTGCTTTGACTTTCAGAAATGGATTGAGGGTTAATGCCCCCCCAAACGCAACCACACCTTTCATGAAATCTCTTCTAGAAAATTTTTTCGAAAACCAAATCATATTGAAAAGATAATCGCTAAAGCTTTAGTTGTCAACTTGAAAGAATATCCAAAACCTTACCCAATTCTTCATCAATTATTAATTTTTTTACTTTTTCAATTTCGGGCCACCAAAAGGCATCACCAGCCTGATAAGGTACAGCTTCACGGATTTTTCGATAAACGAGAGATGTTCCTTTTCCTAATACCCCTTGAGGAAGATCTCTCAACCTGAGGTCAATTGCCCTAGCTGCTGTGTATAATTCTATGGCTAAAACATGTTGAACATTCTTCAAGATCTGTATAGTATGCCTGGAAGCATTCATGGCATTCGCATTATGGTCTTCTTGCTCGGCTGAGGTTGGAATTGAAAAGACACTGTCTGGATGAGCTAAGGTCTGATTTTCCAATACTAAACTAGCAGCTGTATATTGTGGCATCATTAACCCAGAATTCAATCCTGCAGCCTCTGGATGATCGACCAGCATCGGTGGTAATCCGGCACTTAGATTCTCATCCGTCATTCGATTTGTGCGCCGCTCAGAAATCGATGCAATTTCCGATAAAATAATTCCAAGAAAATCCATCACCACACCTATTGGCTCCCCATGGAAGTTTCCACCCGATAGTGCTACACCAGGATCAAATAAAAGCGGATTATCCGTCGCGGCGTTGATTTCCCGATCAATAATTCCTCTGATGAATTGAAGGGTGTCTCTTGCGACTCCTTGTACTTGTGGAGCGCACCTTAACGAATAAGCATCCTGAATTCTTTCTGTCGAATTTACTAAATTTGATCCTTCAATATACTTTCTAATGTTTTCTGCAACCTGAATCTGCCCTAATTGCCCTCTAACCTCATGAATGCGAGAATCAAAAGCCGAAGCACAACCCAACATAGCTTCCAGACTTAAGGCTAAAGACGCTTCTGCAATGGATATCAGAGATTCGGCATCATGAATACACAAAGCACCAATCGCAGCCGAAAAAGTTGCTCCATTATTAATGGCTAATCCTTCTTTTGCTTCTAAAATGATTCTCGGAATGCCTGCCCTTTTCATAGCTTCTTTTCCGGTTAGTAGTTCATTTTTATAAAAAGCAAATCCTGATTCTTCCTCTAGATCTTTTTCATCCGTAGTAAAAATCAATGCTAAATGTGATAGAGGAGCCAAATCCCCTGAAGAACCTAATGATCCCTGGGAAGGAATCTGAGGAATTACATTCTTATTCAACATTTGAACCAATGTTTCGAGTACTAACGGTCGAACTCCGGAATAACCCTTACACAAGGTGTTTGCCCTCACTAAAATGGATGCCCTGACAATTTCGGGAGAAAATGGATTTCCGGTACCAACAGCATGACTTATGATCAAATTTCGGCTGAGCTTTGAAGAGTCACGATTATCTATTTGCCTGTTAGCAAAAATTCCAAACCCCGTGTTTATTCCATAAACAGCTTTTCCCGATGAGGAAATTTTTTTTCTCAATTCATAAGCATGAATGACCTTCTTCATTCCATCAGTAGAAATTTGAACTTCCTCAAATCCCCTGGCTACTCTCACAATTTCTTCAATTTGTAGATGATTTCCATCGATAGAGATCATAATAGCTCCATTATCTAAATGAGAATTAAACCTAACAGAACAACCGTCAATGAAACAGTGATGTTATCCCAATCTGGAAGAGGTAGAGATTCGACTATTGTCGCAACTAAATTCATTAAAATAATTTTTGGATAAATATCCTGAATATTTATTCCTAAAAGCCCACGTTGGGAAAAAATAAATATGATTAGTAAAGAAAAAATGGTTCCACCAAAAAACATTGCCAATGTACCTGCAATAGATTTATTCGGAGACCAAATTAATTTGGTCGATGAAACCCTTCTACCGACAATATCAGCAAATCCATCACCGCCACAAAGAATCATTAGAGCGATAATTCCTATCGGTGAATCAGTCCAAAATAGGATTGTCAATAAAACAAAAACAATTCCATAAAATAAAGGTCCTCTCAATATTTCTTTTGGATCTCCATTTCTGGACATCGCTTCAACCGATGCTTTATCCTTGATTACCCCAATACCTATTAGAAAAAATTGAGCGGTTATGAGTAATGGAATTATTGCAGCAACAAATCTTGATGCAGGACTTACAGGGAAAAACAACCAACAAAGAACAAAAATTGGTCCTGTTCCGATATGAATGATTTTCCTGCTAACTTTTTGTGAAATAATCCCACGTATTGCTAAAAAATTAATAAATCTCAACCAAATTAAGGATAGCGCTAATGTAATTACGAAGGCCAACCAAAGAGTCATTAATTCTCAACCATCATTTTTCAAATTTGCTGTTTCTAGCCATTTCACGTTCTTGATCACGTTTTGCAATACTATCACGTTTATCGTACATTTTCTTGCCTTTGGCTAAAGCGATTTCAATTTTTGCATTGCCATTGCTTAGATACAAAATTGTTGGGATTACAGTTACCCCTTTTTGTCTGATCGTATCCCACATTTTCAAAATTTCTTTTTTATGAAGGAGTAATTTTCTTTTTCGTTTAGGATCATGATTGAAAATACTCGCTGCATCATATTTAGCGATATGAGAATTGATCAACCAGGCTTCAAAATTTTCTATCTGGACAAAGGCTTCACCAATGCTGACTTGACCAGCCCGGATTGATTTAATTTCACTTCCATGCAGCTCGATTCCTGCTTCAAATTTCTCTAAAAGAAAATATTCAAAACCTGCTTTTCGATTCTTAGCTATAATTTTTATTCCACTCATTACGTGATTTTAACATAACATCACGTAATTCTGGTTAGAGAATTGGAGATGGAATGTACGAAATAATTGAGACGTATGTGGATCCTATCTACTTCCGGGTTTTTAAATCAATCAAGAAAGACGAATCTGATATCTATATTCTTATTCACGGTTGGCAGGGAAATGAAAAGGTCATGTCAATTTTTACCTCTTCGATTCCGGAGAAAGCTACTGTGATTTTTCCTCGAGGACTTGTCGATCTCCAGGAAGATCGATTTGGTTGGGTCGATTTCCGCGAATCTCCAACCACATTTGAAGATTACAAATTGGTATCAAAACTATTAATTAAATCCTTAATAAATCTTTTTGAATCATTTAACTTGAATGAGAGGAAAAGAAAAATTAATTTGATTGGTTTCAGTCAAGGGGCGGCAATGAGCGCAGTATTAAGTATTCTTTATCCTGATTTTTTCCAAAGAACCGCAATCCTGGCTGGATTTTTACCTAGTAACTCTCCACCAGCGCTGGAAAAAGAACTTTCTACTTCGAGTTATTATATTGCTCATGGAACGGATGATGAAATGGTGTCTTTTCAAAAATCAATCGAATTAAAAGAGTACCTTGAACGAGCCGGTGCTCACGTTCAGTTTTGTAAGGAGGATATTGGACACAAAGTGGGAAGGGAATGCTTGAAAAACCTAAAAATCTTCTTCAATTCTTAAGTGATTTATCGAACCCGGATAAACGAAAACAGAGTAAGAAGAATACCTGTGATACCCAGAACCACGATCACCATCCCCATTGGAATTCCTCCTGGAAGTTGGTTTGGTCTGCTATCTTCATAAGTCGGAATCACCAACGGAGCAGGTTCAGTAAAAGTAGGTAATCTAGTAGGTTGTTGTGTAACAATAAATTGCGAGGCTAATGTAGGGTCAATAGTTGCAGTAAATTGAGGTGTAACTGTTGGTGGTGGTTCAACGATGGGTAATTCACCCGGGGAAGCGCTTACTAACACCGAAAACACCCAACCTTTTCCCCCTTCAACACCAGGATAATCAATTTGAATCCATTCACCGCCTGGTGATCTTCCCAATGCCGGTGCTGTCTGCCCGACTAACAATATCCCTATCGATGGAAATAAAGTGGAAGGACCCGATCTTACATTAATGAAATCATCGTTTTGACTAGGTCGCACAGTGATAATAACCCCTTGAGGTGTTCCGGTGACTGTAGGAATCGAAACAGTCGGTAGTTGAGGTAATGGTTTCGCATTAACCTGTAACAATCCGATGAATAATGAAAAAATAAAAACTAATCCGACAAAAGAAATTAACTTTCTTAACACAGATACTCCGAATATCTCATTTTTCGACCAGGTTGATTATAATATAAATATGGAGCATAAAACTTTTCACGGTGATATAACACCAAAAGATTTATCAAAAGCGTTAATTGCCCATTTTCATCGGGGAAATTATCAGGTTCAACAAATCGGAGATGGGAAAAATATTATCGTTCAAATTGCTTCCCACCGGATACCTTCTTCAGGTGGACAAACCTCCATCGGTGTTTCCATTCAGCAATTTGAAGATGGTGTCATGGTACAAATCGGAAAACAATCCTGGATGGGTATAGCAGCGAGTCTTGGAAAAACTGCGTTGAGCGCTATACGAAATCCGTTATCATTATTAGGAAGAATTGATGATGTTGCACAGGATATTGAAAGTTTATCTATCCGAGATGAAATTTGGGCAATAATAACACAGGCTGCCAATAATCTTGGTGCTGGACATGAATTATCTGAGAGATTAAGAAAATATATATGTGATTTTTGTAATACCCCGAATCCCATTGGAGAACCTCATTGCATTGCATGTGGTGCACCACTTGGGGGGATTCAACCACAAACTTGTAGTAATTGCGGCTTTATTGTCACAAACAACGAAAGTATTTGTCCTAATTGCAAACAGGCTAGATTTCGCTAATTCTCAGGATTCCGCCAATGGCGATTATCTCCACGGATGAAGAAATCCACACCGGGGGGACCCCATGTTCCTGCTTCATAAACAGGTAAGAATTTTCTTTTGTCGTCTTTCCAACCATCGATAATTCTATTAATAAAACCCCACTGGGAGATCACTTCATCTGATCTGGTAAACAAAGTCGCATCCCCATACAAAGCATCCTGGATCAATCGTACATAAGCTTCGGGAATTCTCAAACCAAAGGAATCCTCATAATCAAAATTCATCTCAACAGGTGTAATTTGATTTTTATGACCAGGCAATTTTGCTCCAAACGAGAGAGTAACCCCTTCGTCTGGTTGAAGTTTCATTACAAGAACATTCGGGGCATCCCCGGCCATGTTGTGCCAATTAAATAGAGACAATGGGATTTGTTTGAATTGAATGGCAATTTCAGTCATCCGTTTTGGTAACCGTTTTCCTGATCTCAAATAAAAGGGAACTCCTGACCATCTCCAATTATCTACATATACTCGTGCCGCTAGAAATGTTTCTGTTATTGATTCTCGGGCTACTCCATTTTCATCTTTATATGCAGGCACGCGTTCTCCACTGATATAACCAGACGTATATTGTGCCCGGAAGGTGTTATCCAACACTCCTTGAGAATCATAGGGTCGTAATGCCCTCAAGACCTTCACTTTTTCATCTCTTACACAATCAGCTGTAAATCCAACTGGGGCTTCCATTGCTGTTAATGCTAAGAGTTGCATCAAATGATTTTGAAACATGTCACGAATTACACCAGAATTTTCATAGTAACCCGCTCTTGTTCCTACCCCTACAGTTTCCGCAACGGTTATTTGAACATGATCAACATATTGTCGGTTCCACAATGGTTCAAAAATTCCGTTAGCAAACCTCAAGACCAAAATATTCTGAACTGTTTCTTTGCCTAAATAATGATCAATTCGGTAGATTTGGTCTTCCTTAAACACAGTATGAACTAATTTTTCTAATTCTTTTGCGGTTTCCAAATCCCTGCCATAAGGTTTTTCAATGACAATTCTTGTCCACCCACCTTCAAAATGAGCCAATTCTGTTTTACCAATTAATTCAATGATTATTTCATAGGATTCTGGTGGTGTCGCCAAATAGAACAATACATTACTGATTTGTTCTTTCTTAAGATAGTCTCTCAAGGCTATATATCCATCCTGGTCATCGAAAGAAGATTGTATATATTTGGAATTTTCAAATGGAGTTCCAAGAAGTGCTTTAGATCCATTTATTTCAAATCCTGAATTATCAATTGAATTTTTAAAGACTTGTTTTAGTTGTTCATCATCCCAATCACGTCTTGCAAATCCAATAATATGTATATCATCGGGAATTCGATTGGATTTCGTCAATTCATAAATCGCCGGGATTAATTTTCTGCTTGTCAAATCACCGGTTACTCCAAAGATTACTACAGCAGTGTGATTGAGATTTTTCATTCGGTCGTTGTTATTGTTTTCCATCATGTCTCCCTGACGATGAACTTTCTATACATATTTCTTACCATTCACTGATAAATAATATTACTATTGATGAAATAACAATAAATCTTTTATAAGGTAGGTTATCAGACTTAATTCTGAAGGAAGAGTTAAGCAAATTTATCTTGCTTTGGATTTGATATACTTTATAATCAAATTAGATCCTTGTAGATCCATTTTTACAATACAAACTGTTTATCATTTAATTTTCAGGTCTTTAGAATACGATTTTCAAAACCAATAAAAGGAATAGATTATGGTAATTATATTTGCCGATACCACATCAAGTATAAAAGTTGATGAAGCAAAAGAGTTAGGAATTGAATATTTTCCACAAATCATCATTTTCGGAGATAAATCATATCGGGATGATTACGAAATTGATTCTCATACCTTCATTCGCAAACTTACCTCATCTTCTGCACTTCCCAAAACCGCCGCTCCTCCTCCTGGTTTGTATAATCCATTGATTGAGAAGCATCTTTCACAGGGGAACTCCATAATTGTCCTGACTCCATCCTCCAAGGTTAGTGGCACTTACCGAAGTGCAGAAGTAGCAAAACAAGATTTTCCAGATGCTGACATCCAGGTTATCGATACTTCATCGATTGGCGCATCACTTGCCTCTATTGTAAAAATGGCAAATCAATACGCAAAAGACGGTCTGTCTGCTAATGAAATCGTTGAAAAAGTTGAAAACCTAAAAAATCGGGAGAAAAATCTTTTTGTCGTGGATACACTCGAATATCTCTATAAAGGTGGACGAATAGGTGGCGCAAAAATGCTTTTCGGAAGTTTATTACAGGTGAAACCTTTACTCTGCCTAAAGAATGGGCAGGTTGAACCAGTTGAAAGCCAAAGAACTTCCAAAAAAGCGATATCAAGATTAAAAGAATTAGTATTAGATGATTGCTCGAAAAATGGTTGTTCTATGTTCAGCATACAACATGGTGCAGCGCAAGAAGCTGCAGAAAAGTTAGCAAGTGAGTTTAAGAAATTATTAAATTTGGATGAAATTTTGATTTATGACCTACCTCCAGCATTTTTAACTCACTCCGGTCCTGGGGTTTTAGGCGTAAGTTATTTTGTTGATTAACCCTTTAAACGGTATCATAAAAATTAATGATAGATCTTGATGAAATCATCGTCCATGAAGATGATTCAATCGTTGTAGTTAATAAACCATCAGGGTTGAGAACAATCCAAGATGGGTATGATAAAAATTTGCCAAACTTACAGTCATTACTTAGGACAAGGTTTGCTAACTTATTTACAGTTCATCGTTTAGATAAAGAAACCAGTGGATTGGTAATTTTTGCATTGAAAAAAGATGTTCACAAAAATCTTAATTCTCAATTCGAGCAAAGAAAAGTCCATAAATTATATTTTGCAATCACCCACAATATACCTGATTGGGATGAATATTCCGCTATGTTTCACCTTCTTATTAATGGAGACCGAAAACACAGGACGATCAGTACAAATAAAGGCAAGAAATCGCAGACTGATTTCAAGAAGGTTGAAATTAATCAAGAAAAGAATGTGTCGCTAATAAAAGCATTTCCAAAAACTGGCTATACGCATCAAATTCGTGCTCATTTATCCTATTTGGGGTTTCCAATTGTGGGAGACGGTCTTTATACTGATGGAGTATCCTCCAATAAGAAAACGATGGCAAAAAATTCAATTCGGATGATGTTGCATGCCAGTTCAATTACTTTCATTCACCCTGAATCCGATGAGGAAATCACAATAGACTCGCCTATTCCTTTTAATATATTTGAAATCTAACGAAAGAAAATTCAAGATTAGGATTAGTGACAAAAAAAGAGGTTGGCTGTTTCTTTCAGCCAACCTCAATGAACCTTAGGATTTTAGTTAGTCAATTTCCTGTTTTATTTCAATTGGTTTTTTACTTTGAAGGAATGCCCAAGTCACTGCACCGAATAATACAACAACTACAATCCAACCAATAACTCCCAAGTCATTGTACTTTACAATCACTGGGGCAGCGAGAAGGCTAACCAAATTAACAACTTTAATCATTGGATTTAATGCTGGGCCAGCGGTATCTTTCAAGGGGTCGCCAACGGTATCGCCAACAACACCAGCTTTGTGTCTTTCAGATCCTTTTCCTGTATTAGCTTTGAGATCGCGAGGTTCATCCTCAATAGATTTCTTCGCATTGTCCCAGGCGCCACCAGAATTAGACAAAAACACAGCCAATAATTGTCCACTGAGAATAACACCTGCAAGGAATCCACCAAGTGCTTCAACCTGAAGTACCAATCCGACGATCAATGGGATTAATACTGCGAGTAAAGCAATCGGTACTAACTCTTTTTGTGCTGATTGAGTAGAAATCCCAACCACTCTTGCGTAATCTGGTTTTGTGGTTCCTTCCATTACGCCAGGTACACGGAACTGGCGACGAACTTCATCAACAACCTGACCAGCAGCTCTACTCACAGCACGAATGTTCAGCGCACTGAATAACCAGGGTAGAGCACCACCAATCAATAAACCTACAAATACATTGGTTTCAGAAATCCGAATCGATTCAATCACTGGCACATTTAACTGTTCTTGAACACGACCAACATCAATCATATAGGAGGCGAAAAGACTAACCGCTGCGATAACAGCTGACGCGATTGCTATACCCTTTGTAATTGCCTTTGTTGTATTCCCTACTGCATCCAGGTCTGCCATGATTTGACGGGCATCTTTAGTTTCTTTATCTTCTTTTCCATGCCAGGCCATTTCTCCAATACCGTTCGCATTGTCTGAAATAGGTCCAAAGGAATCCATCGCCACATTGTTTCCTGTGTGGCTCAACATTCCAATACCAATCATAGAAACAGCATACATTACATAAATAGGAGGTTCACCGTTGTATAACAAGAGAGCAAAAATGAAACTGATTGAAATCACGATCAAAGCCCATACACTGGATTCCATTCCTACCGATAAACCAGAAAGAATAAGGGTTGCGCTTCCAGTATCCGATGATTTGACGATCTCCTTCACAGGTGGTTTTTTGGTTGAAGTAAAGTAAGATGTCAATGGATTGAAGGCAACTGCTAATCCCACTCCAATCGTGGTCAACATTCCCAATCTCCAATCACCTGCATAGGCGATAGCTGCAATGAAGGCCCATAAAACGGTGTTAAAACTTGATACTTCATAGGATCTAAACATCGCTTCTTCAGAGTCATGCGCACGCAAGAATTTGATTTTTGTTTTCATCCAAATCGGAACCGCAAAGGTACCCAATATTGAACTAACAACGCCTATAGCTCGAATTATCAGCGGGTAAACAATCCACTTAATCTCACCGGTAAGTGAAACAAGAACAATACCTAAAATTAATGAAGAGACAATCGTGACTTCATAACTCTCAAAAATATCAGCTGCCATTCCAGCACAATCACCTACATTATCACCAACCAAGTCGGCGATTACTGCAGCATTTCTGGGGTCATCTTCTGGAATATCTTGTTCGACTTTCCCAACAAGATCCGCTCCAACATCAGCAGCTTTCGTATAAATACCACCACCAACACGCATGAATAACGCAACCAGCGTTCCACCAAATCCAAAGCCTAATAACGCATCTGGTGCAGCTTTACCAAAAATCATAAAGATTACCGTCCCACCCAACAGACCAAGACCATCGGTGAGCATACCGGTAAATGTACCTGAGTAATAAGCAACTGAAAGCGATTCATTTAAGCTTGTACGAGCAGCGGAAGCAGCTCTAACTGAGGCTTGAATTGCCATTCTCATACCCATTTGACCGACTAGGATTGAGAAGGTAGCACCAACAATGAAGGCGATTGAACGGCCAATTGCCATAATCATGTTTACATTTTTCCCTGCAAATTCTTCTTGAGCTTCCAAACTTGGGGGGACTACATAAACACTGAAGAAAAGAACCACAGTAAGGATTACAATTGAGGTGATAATTGTTTTTAATTGGCGACTTAAATAACTATCTGCACCAATTCGAATAGCATTCCATACTTCTTGCATTTTCTCGGTCCCTTTGTCCTTCTTAAGAACATGGGCCCTCAACAAATAAGCATAGACCAGGCTAATAATTGCCACAACAATAATTCCCAGCATGGATATCTGTTCAAAAGCATTGAATCCATGTCGAGCAAGACCTAAAATATTCATTTTTCCTCCAGCTCATGAAAAGATTGATTGTTTTTGTTTAGGTGCGACCCCAAAAAAACAATTTTAGTCTTATTTACTAACCTGTCAAATGAAAAACCAATCATTTTTAACCGATTATTTTTTTCATTTTAATTTTCATTAATAATTTCTAATCCAATTAATGCACTTTTTCACAAATTGGCAATTGACTTCAATTTTTATTTGATGTACTATCTAACATGCAAAATTTTGTATTTGCTTCTTAAACGAGCGGTAATAATCCCGCTCGTTTTATTGCGAAGATTTTTCAATTGGTATTTCTATTGAATTTATTTATGAAAAAGTGTATGCTGAGGAATACGAAACTTGAATTTTGTCAATTAACAATCTAATAATTGATAGCTGAGGTAATTTTTTACGAATGGAAAATTTTTTAAACGTTGTAGACGATGATAATGAAGAAATAAATGAATATCCAGCTTTAGCTAGGTTGATCGAAATGGGTCGTCAAAAATCGTATGTCACCATAGACGACATACTTCATTTCTTTCCTGATGCTGAACAAGATGTAGAACAATTAGAAGAAGCTTTTGCTGCTTTGATGAGTGCTGGAATTCCTTATATCGAGGATGAGACTCCTTTAGATGGCCCATCAGAAGATGATTTGGAAACCGACCTCGATGATAAGGACTTGGATGAAGAGGAAGAAACAGCCAAGTTAGTCTATGACGATTTAGAGAATATTGATACTGATGATACGATAGGTTTATATCTTAAAGAAGTCAGTAGAGTTCCATTATTAACTGCAGAAGAAGAAGTAGAACTTGCGCAACGAATCGAAAGAGGGCGAATTGCCAGAGAAGAACTCGCAAAAGGTAATTCGACAGAAGATCGACGCTTTGAATTACGAAAGTTAATCGAAGATGGTTGGGATGGACGTGAACATCTAATCACAGCAAATTCACGTTTGGTGATCAGTGTTGCCAAAAAATATATGGGACGAGGAGTACCATTTCTTGATTTGATCCAGGAAGGGAATATCGGATTGATTAGAGCAACTAAAAAATTCGATTACCGAAGGGGGCACAAGTTTTCCACATACGCAACCTGGTGGATTCGACAGGCAGTAACCCGTGCTATCGCTGATCAAGGGCGAACGATTAGGGTTCCTGTTCACATGGGAGATCAAATCAACAAGTTATTAAGAATTCAACACCAATTGACCCAAAGATTAGGTCGGGAACCAAGCGTAGAAGAGTTGGCTGAAGCCCTGGATGTTCCACCTAAAAAGGTCGAAAACATGATTCAAGTTGCTCGAAGGCCACTTTCATTAGAAACACCAACCGACGATGAAGAAGACTCTGTATTGGGTGATTTTATTGAAGATGATGAAGCTCCCCCACCAGATGATACCGCTACTTACAACCTGTTACGCGAACACCTTGAGGAAGTACTTAATGGCCTTCCTCCAAGAGAAGTTCGCATCCTTCAATTAAGATATGGTCTGCTGGACGGACAAGCATACACCCTGGAAGAAGTGGGCAGAAAAATGGGTGTAACTCGCGAAAGAGTACGACAAATTGAAGCCCAAGCGTTAAGCAGATTGCGCCATCCGGTAATAAGAAGGAAACTTCGAGATTACTTAGGTGATTAATTTCCCCATTCAACAAAAAAACATCTTATTTTGGAATTATTATTTTTATTAACCACTTGCGAAATAAAATAAGATGTTGCATACTATTTCTGGGAGGTATCTATGGCAGCTTTATCTTTACGGGAATATGTTCAAAAAATTGAAAATTTAATAGAAAACAATGAGGTGGATCAAGCGATCGCTCATTGTAAATATATCCTAAAAATGTACCCTAAACATATCGATTCTTATCGATTATTGGGAAAAGCATTTTTAGAAAAACAAAAATTCAGTGATGCGTCGGATATTTTCCAACGTGTGTTATCTTCAATCCCGGATGATTTTATCTCCCACATCGGTATGTCTATCATACGTGAAGATGAAAACAACGTGGATGCATCCATTTGGCATATGGAAAGAGCATTCGAGGTTCAACCATCGAACAAAGCTGTTCAGGACGAGTTAAGGCGTTTATACACCAAACGAGATGGGGTTGCTCCCCCAAAAATTCGTCTTACTCGTGGAGCTTTGGTCCGAATGTATGTTAGAGGAGAATTATACGAACAAGCAATCGGCGAAATCACAACTACTTTAGAGGAAGATCCCAATCGTATTGACCTGGAAGTGATGCTCGCAAAAATTTATTTCCTTCTTGGGCAGAAGGTGGAAGCCACTGAAATATGTTCGAAAGTCATTTCCAAATTACCCTATAGTTACGAAGCAAATAAAATTCTCACAGAAATTCTACCAGGGACCACTCGCGAAGAGGATCAGAAAATATTCCGACAAAGGGTAATTGATTTAGATCCATATTTTGAATTCACATCTGATGAGATTCAATCAACGGACCAAATTCCGGATTCAAGAATTATGGTAGATTATTATGAATGGGATCCATATTCGGATGTAAATGATCAGTCCGATTGGACGAAATCAATTGGTCTTTCAATAGAAAATGATAATCCTTTGGAAAAAGATATAACCTTCTGGATAAATTCCACGGAAAATGATCTTTCACAAGTTGACAAGGAAGAAAAAGAAGAAGAATCTGATATCGCTCAGGAAAGTGAAATCAAGGAAGAGTTTATCGCTGACATTGAGGAATCATTTGAAAGTGAAACCAAACTGGATGATATTCTTATGTCTTCAAGCCTTGATGTTCCATCAGAGGTGCTAGAAGAAGACAAAAAACCTGAAGAAATAATATTGTCAGAGGACTCTTCTAACATATATGAAAGTGATGCGACAAACATAAATAATGAATTACCTGATTGGATTAGGGATGCAGGTTGGGAAAAGAGTCAAGAAACTGATTCGGAGATTGAGAAAGGATTTACCATCCCCCCACAATCTTTCGAGACCGAAGAAAAAAAGCTAGATAATCTGGATACAGTTGACATAGAACCCGGTAATATACCGGATTGGATAAAAGAAATTGCTCCAATTGATGAAATGGGTAATGAAAAAGTCAATGATCCTGAAGATGAGATAGGGCTACAGAACCTGGAAGATTTAATCTCAAAATTTGATTCTGCAGACAATGCAAGCATTATCGATGAGACAATTTCAAGTTGGGAAAGTGAATTTAAGCAAGATGACGACCGCCAACAACCTTTTAGTGATGGTGATCTTGAGAAAGCTGGAAAAGATGACCAAGAATCGGAAGATAACTTATCCTGGCTTCAAAGTTTTACAGAAAAAGATCTTCAATTAAACAATGATTTAACATTAGAAGAACCAGAAGAAATTATGGATTTGGAAGGAAAAAGCCTTTTTCAAGCAGAACATAGTTTTGAAGAGACTACATCCGAATCTGAAAGTTTGGATGGGATCGATTCATTAATAAAAAAGGACGATTTAGAAGAGCCACTAAAACCTGATTTTGATGACATTTCACCTGAGGAGATAGTTAACACAACTGAAGAAATCCCGGATTGGATAAAATCAGTTGTCGATGAAAATGAACCGTCTCTTGAATCAGATTTGATAAGTTCTTCAATACCTGCTGAAGTGGAAGAAGAATTGAATATTTCTGATACTTTTGAAGAGTTAACAAAAGAACCTGAGGACGAGTTCACCATTGTATTTGATGAGAGTGACAATATTCCTGAATCCCCAGAAATTGAGTTAGAAGGCGAAGATTTAGACTTTACTAATATAAAACTTGATGAACTTGTCACCAGTGAGGTAGAAGGACATAGCCTTTCAGACAAAAACCTGGAGGAACTGGTTGGGAACGACGAGGAAAAATTCGAACTTTCTGAGTTAATTTTGGATGATCTCGTTACGAGTGAAGAAGTCCAACAAGAAAATGTAGAAATTGGTCTGGATGAATTTGCTCTCAGCGAAGAAGCTAACCAGGAGAGCTCGATCGCACATTCTTCAGAATTAGTTGATGAGGAAGAAGAAAAAATCGCGAAAGAAGCACTATCTCAACTTGAAGAAGAGGTATTTCAAGCTAACAACGAACTCGATCCTTTACGTGAAGAATTTGAATTATCTGAATTTGTCGAAGAAAAAGACGAAACGCTGCCAGAAGTTGAGGATGAAAAAGAAAATCTAGAATCGACTTTGGCCTGGATGGCTGGGATCACCGCTTTCGAAGCATCACAGAAAGATTTGAAGGATGAGAATTCTGAACCTAAAGAAATCATCTCTGAATCACGACCAGAATGGTTATCAATTGAAGCCAATCAACCATCAGAAGAAGAAATTGATTTTGATGCAACCCCTTCCTGGTTAAAAGAGTTAGAAATAGAAGCAGATTCTCTTTCTGAGCAAAATCTTGATACTGATGTAATTAAATCTATAAATGAGATTGAAATTGATGATAAGGTAGATGAATTTGAGCAATTCATTCCTTCAACTATTGTTGAAGAAGAAACAGAAGATAATCTATTAGTTTTTGAAGAGGAGATGCAACCAGGAACAACGGCAGAAATTGATCCATATGAAGAAACCAAACTGCCAATTGAAGAGACAGTTTCGGAATTACCTGATGTAGTGGACGAAGAAATAGAAGAAATTGAAGAAATTGAAGAAGTTGAAGAAGTCGCGCTTGAAGGTTTGGTAGAGGAAGGTACTGAAGAATTACACGAAGAATTATCAGGAGAAATCTCTGAAGAAGTTCCTGAAGAATCACAAGAGGAATTCAGTGGCGTATCAACTACTATTGAACCACTTCAAGAGGTTGAAAAGCTAGATGAAGACCTTCTACCGGTGTATGAAGAGCCATCATCCAATTCCATAGAAAAATTCGAAGAAGCTAAACATCATCTCGAATCTGGTGAAATTGATAAATGCTTAGACATTTTCGACAGATTAATAAAAGAAAACAATTATCTTGAGGATATAATAAACAACATTCAAGCTGCTTTAGACCACCACTATCCAATAAACATTGGACTATGGAAAACACTTGGTGATGCTTATTTCAAAGACAACCAATTACAAAAAGCCTTGGATGCATACTCAAAAGCAGAAGATTTATTATCTTAATTTTGGAGGATATAGTGGAGAAAACTTTTATTCTGGTTAAACCAGATGGTGTTCAACGTGGATTAATTGGTGAAATTATATCTCGTTTAGAAAAAAGAGGTTTGAAATTAGTAGCCGCCAAATTTTTACAGGTTTCAATTAGTCTTGCTGAAAAACATTACGCAATCCATGCAGGAAAACCATTTTATGAAGGATTAATCAAATACATAACATCCGCTCCTGTAATGGCTATGGTTTTGGAAGGGCCAGATGTAGTGTCAGAAGTCAGGCAAACCATGGGGTTAACTGATCCATTAAAAGCTGCACCAGGAACGATAAGACATGATTTTGCATCAAGAATTAGCCGTAATCTAACGCATGCTTCTGACTCTCCAGAAAATGCGGATTTAGAAATCAATCTTTGGTTTTCTCCAGAAGAAATTGTTAATTGGAAAAAAGCTGACGAAGATTGGGTAATTGGTGATAACTAATCAATAATTGCATTCAAAAAAGTGACTTTCAATAGAAAGTCACTTTTTTTTAAATAGAATCCAACCATTCAATCATTGATTGGATTTGCATTTTTCTATAAGTCTCCAGTAATTTCATTATTTTGTCATGCTCTTGGAGTAATTGTGTTTCTTGCCAACTCAACCATTGCAAGCAAGTTGCTTTTTGATTTTGTATCAACTCAATTACTGAAGCTGGAAAATATGTCTGACAAATAAATAGCTTTACCAAAAAATCCTGTCGCATTTCACGTCCATGATCTACAGGCGTAACCACCCAGGCTTTTAAGGTTTCGAATCCCAATTGGGTGATAGAAAAAATTCTTCTATCTGGATATTGTTGGCCTTCTTCAAATGACTGGGAAAGAAATTCTTCGACAAATAACTTTTCCAGGTAACTGTAAAATTGACTTCTTTTTAAATGCCAAACTGTAAAGAAAGAGGTGTCAGTTGATAAATATTTATATACCTCATATCCATAATTTGGTTTTTTAAGAAAAAAGCCTAGCAATGAGATATGCAAAGTACTTTCAATTTTCTTTCTTGGGCTCATACATATATTATATATTTTTTTTAATAATCATTATTGAAGGTTATAATTGAACTAAATATTTTAAAAAAATCTTCAGTTCTGTCTGAATTTTTGATTGTAGGAGGAAATCTTGAATTTTCCAAGCCCATTTTATCGCTGGAGACCTCATCCCTGGCACGGTCTAGAAGTAGGACCTAACCCACCAAAGGAAGTGAATGCTTTCATCGAGTTATCATCATTTGATTTGGTGAAATACGAGGTGGATAAAGTTACTGGTTATCTCAGAGTTGATCGTCCACAAAGAAGTTCATCACAACCTCCTACGTTATATGGGTTCATACCACGAACATTTTGTGGTGAAAGAGTAAGGCAACTCTCTCCCCAATCAACTCAAGGAGATGGTGATCCTTTGGATATTTGTATTTTGAGTGAAAGACCTATTACCAAGTCTGAAATCATTTTAACAGCCAGAGTCATAGGTGGAATCCAGATGATCGATGGGGGGGAAGCGGACGATAAGATCGTTGCTGTATTACATAATGACTATTTTTATGCTGAAACGAATGATATATCAGATATTTCTCAGGTTTTGATTGATCGATTAATTCATTATTTCAGCACTTACAAACTCACCCCAGGCAAAGAAGAAGCAACTTTTATCGCTGGTGTTTTTGGAGCTGAACAAGCCTGGAAAGTCGTTGACGCAGCAATAAAAGATTACGAAGAAATCTACGGAAATTAATTTACACACTGAAAAAAATCAGCCTTCCTTTCTAAAGGAAGGCTGATTTTTTTATTCAATTTTTATATTACTCAAATCACCTTCAGGTTCAGGATATTTCATTTTTAATGATTTAAGGGTATTTAATATAATAGAACCAATTAACCAATTTCGGTACCAATTTCGGTTCGCTGGGATAACGTACCAAGGAGCATGTTTGGTGGAAGTTTTGTTCAACATATCCTGGAATGCATCTACATAATCCTCCCAAAGCAATCTTTCTTTCAGATCACCAGAAGAGAACTTCCAATTTTTATCAGGATTGTCGATTCTCTCCTGCAATCTCTCTTTTTGTTCATCTTTGGAAATGTACAAGAAGAATTTTAAGATCGTGGTGCCTTCATCAACTAATAATTTTTCAAAATTATTGATATGATCGTATCTTTTTTCCCAAACATTTTTCTCGACCAGTTTATGGACCCTAACAACCAGAACATCTTCGTAATGACTGCGATTGAAAATGACCATTTCACCTTTTCCAGGAGTGTGTTCATGAATTCTCCATAGAAAATCGTGGGATAATTCAACTTCGGTCGGTACTTTGAAACTGGCAACTTTAACACCTGCAGGGTTGACGCCATCGAAAACAGCTCGAATTACACCATCTTTTCCGCCTGTATCCATTGCTTGCAGGATAATTAATACTTTTTGTTTTTGTTCAGCAAACAATATTTCCTGTAACGATTCTAATTCTTGATTGATTTTTGAAAATTCTTCTTTAGCAGCTTTTTTACCATCTTTCCAAGCTGAAACCTCGTCTGGATCCAGCTTCCGAAGATCAATATTCTCCCCTGGTTTCACCATATATTTTTTCATTTTTCCCTTCCTGTAATAACATCAAATGAATTTCTATTATTCGTTAGCCGTTACTTCATATGATTTGGCAACCCAATCATTCATACCACCAGCTAGACTTGTGACATTCGTAAAACCTGCTTTAAGCAATATATCTCGGGCAGTAGCGCTGCGATTCCCAGATCGACAAACAACCAGAATAGTTTGATCCTTCGGTAACTCATCTAATCTGATTTCGAGCTCTGCAAGTGGAATTAAAGTTGCATCAGGAATGTGAACGACATCCCATTCTTGCACTTCTCTGACATCTAAAACAAATGCACCATTTTCATGTAATTCATAAGCTTCATCAACATTAACTGTCAAAGGAAACCTTGTTTGAACTTGATTTCCGACATTCAATCCTATTATTACAGCTAGTGCGATGACAAATAATCCACCAATTAGCAGGTATACTCTTGAATTACTATTTTTTTGTTTATTGTAGTTATTATTTTTTTTCATTCGTTCTCCGATACTATCTTTCATAATTTTGTATCAGGAAAATGGTAAATTGTATAATTAATATACAATATAAATCTCAATTCGTTTAATTCAAATTAACCTTTTTGACCGAAAACTAAATCAAATGAAATATCTACTATTAGAAATCCCTCAGAATCTTGATATAAAAAAAAATAAATCTTCATTCCTTTCAAATTTTCTGGAAATTTCGTATTTTTACTTCTCAATACCTGAGGACTTATCGGAGCCCGAGCAAACTCACCTGCTTAACATTGGAAAATTTTTCTTCGAGTGTCAAACATCAACCGACATTCATCAATATTTACGAACTATCAATGATAAAAATATAATCTTGGCTCAAAACTCCTCTCATCAAATCCCATGGGAAGTTTTTTACCAATTCCAACAACAAATCATTGTCAAGTCTAATGTGTATGATGATTATTTTGGATGTGATATATCTGGTTTACAAGGAAAAATAATTAATTTTTATACAGGAGAAAACGAGGACGTATATCAAATTCAATTTTCTAGGAATTCAATCCAGAAAGTTCTTAATGGAAGAACGAATAGGGCTTCGAAGAATATTTCTCCTTTTTTCACCTATCTAGAATCCGATTACTTCATTCCGGATTTTCCTTCTACGGAGGATTCAAGCGAAGACTATAATATGATGGAATTCTTACCAGCCATAATGGAGGGAAAAAACTATCCTGAAGAAATAGATGTTATTTTCAAGAAATCCGATGATGTTTTGACCTTATTAAATTATTGGAAAGAGTTATTTTTACAATTTTTAAAAGAAGGATTAGAAATCATAACTGTTGGTAATGATCATTGCAAATATTCATTATTTGGAATTAATAGTTCAGACGAAGCATTTGGCATTTGGGGAGAATTTAGAAAAAATAATCAGACATGCATTTTCCCATTATCAGACTTGAAAAAATGCCTCAATCATAAGAATTTCGACCAATATCTTCAGGTTTATAGAAAGATATCAAAAATAATTCTTCCAAATTAAAAAAAATTGGCTGGTTTCCCAGCCAATTAATGATTCTTACTGATTTACTCTCGGAGCCAACCAGAACACTTCTGAAACAGTGGCAGAGCGATTGCTGATGCCTAAAATGAATTGAACATTTTTCCCTACATAACTATTGAGATCAATATCAACTTTGGTTAATTTCTCATCATAAGTTTCAGTCCACTTTCCAATATTTTGAGTAGATCCACCATCTACACGAATATCCAAACTTACTGTCACATTACAGGATTTATTTCCGTCAAGACATCCGATGAGCGTATGGAATTTGGCTCCATCTTTTATGAGGATAGCTGGATAAAAGCCTTGTATCCAATTGCCATTATCGCCATCCAGATGCATATGAATCGTTCTTTCATCGTCAATGTAACCATTTTCCAATTTTGGTTTTGACAAGACTGCTACATAAGCTTTTGTCATACTCTTATCGGAATCACATGGTTTTCTGACAACATCATAATTGCTCTTCCAATCCGCCGAACAAATGTCTGCTGTGAAATCTAACGCGTAAATATCGTCAGGAACCGATTCACTCGTATAATTTTCTACAACAATTTTTACCCAAAATGGTTTATCGGCTTTGTCACCTAAGCCAAAAATTTTTCCAGAAGTGGTTCTAAGCATCCACTCTCCAGTGTATTCTCCGGATTTCGCAGGAGATTTCAGATCTAAGGATATGTCGATTGTCTCTCCCGGTCGCACCGTAGCTCCAAGCTTCTTCGTCGCACTCGCTCCCATCGCATTCCCGTTGGAAAAAACCACTTCATAATCTGATGTCCAGGTTGTTTGACCTGTATTTTTTAACCGCCAGGTTTTTGTAAAAGCTGTATCAGCAGCCAGTACAGTATCATCAGGAATTGTTACATCTTTTACAAATCCTGCCTGATCCATGGGAATCGGGGTAAATGAGGGAAGTGGTGTGTAAAACACTGTCGGGGTTTGTGTGCTAACGGCTACAGTTGGCTGTACCTCAGACTGAGGCGTCTCCACAACCACATTCGCTGTAGGTAAATTTGAAACATCTGTTGCATCAGAAACCATTGTTTCAAACGCCTGTTGAGTCGCCAATGCTTGCACTGTCTGCATCGCCAATGTACTCACAGAATTTGGATCAGAAGAATTACCATATTGTTTAGTTAGGTTACAAGCGGTGATAACCAACATAAACATGATTGCAAATATATATAAAGGTGCTCTTTTCATAATCTTCTCCTAAAATAGCGCTACATTAAAGACGTATACAATGCACGATTTGTTCCAGTCTTGAATCTATCGTAAAATTGAGCGAATGAAAAGTCAAACAAAATTTTATATTGATAGTTTACCAATAAAATCGAACCTGGTCTTAGCCCCAATGGATGGGTTAACCGATCACCCTTTCCGGGAGGTCATAAAACAATTCAATCCAGGAATTATTTTTTCTGAATTTATCAATGCTTATGATTATCTTAATAATCATCCTTTTTTCCCTCAACAGATTGTCTTTTCAGAAGATCAACGTCCATTTGCGTACCAAATTTTTGATAATTCTCCAGAGAGAATACTGAAAACCGCGTTATACCTTTCCACAAAAAATCCGGATTTTATTGATATCAATATGGGTTGTTCAGCAAAAACCGTTGCCAGCAGAGGGGCTGGAGCGGGTTTACTAAAAGAACCTGACAAAATCATTGAGATTTTCAAGCTCTTAAAAAAGCACTTATCTATCCCTATTACGGCGAAAATTCGTCTTGGTTGGGATGATGATAGTTTGAATTATCTACATATTTCCAAAATCTTAGAGGATAATGGCTGTGCCATGATATCCGTCCATGGACGCACAAAAAAACAAGGTTACCAAGGAAAAGCAAACTGGCAAGCTATTGCAGAAGTTAAGCAAAATGTTTCCATTCCTATCATGGCAAACGGAGATGTAAATACAACAGAAGATATAAGGAATATATTAAGAATCACGAATTGTGACGGAGTGATGATTGGACGTGCTGCGTTGAAGAATCCTTGGATATTTGAGAATAAGTCTCCAGAACAGATTCCCTTTTCAGATAAAGTAAATTTAATTTTTAATCACCTAGATTTAATGGTCAATTTTTACGGACTTGAAAGTGGATTGTTATTGTTTCGAAAATATCTTAAGTTCTACCTGGATGTTTCAAAACTAAACCGTGAGGATAGAACTGAAATATATTCGATCTCTCATCCAGAAAAAACAAAAGAAACCATTTTAAATCTACTACACTCGCAAGCCTAATAATTTTGCCTCACCAAATCTAAGGTTTCGACTGCATGTCTAAGGTGCGGAATAACGATACTCCCACCTACAATGAGTGCGACATTGAAGGCTTCAGTTAATTCTGCATCCCTCCACCCTGTCTTCACACACTGAATGATATGGTAATCGATGCAATCATTACAACGAAGAACCATTGATGCAACCAAACCCAATAGTTCCTTTGTTTTTCCATCTAACTCACCATCACTATACGCATTAGTATCCAAATTAAAGAAACGTTTGATTCCTAAGTGATCAAGGGACATTATTCGATCATTCATTTTCTCGCGATAAGCATTAAATTCGTCCACTCTATTGTTCATTGCTTACACCATCTAATTTTCCACTTATTCGGGTTTTTTCTTGTGCAAAAATTCTTCTCAATATGGCAACACTCGATGCATATGTAGAATCCATTCCAAAATATGATAATGTGCCTGCCCCCAGATTCTTTCCTTTACTCAATGGGGTATCAGAGGCGTAATGTAGGATCCCGATATCAAAACCTACAGGATAAAGGTTCACGATTTCATTAACTGGATGTCTTGTTGGTCTATACATTTCAAATATAGCTGATAAATATGGGCCAGCTTCCATTTCGATGTCGGAATACCCTTCCCTATAGAAGACATCAGCCAATTTCCCATTTTGTAAAAAGGTGCCTAAAACAGTTACCGCTTTTTGATTATCCAGCACTGTTCCATATTTTAAATCATTAATTACATCCTTAGCTGAAAAAGCATTCTTGAACATATATGTATTTTCAGAATGTTCATCATAAACTACATTTGGGATCATCACATCTCCCATAACTCCATTAAGAGTGGCTGCTTTTCCTAGTATATAAACCCCCAGGATAGAAAGGGTGTGTTCAGCAACTTTTGTGAGAATGTTGTAGGCTGCCAAGCCTAAGGGATAATCAATATTCAGAATCAGAGCATCACTTTTTTCTAATATCTCTTGATCAATCACAGATTTCAATCTGGGATCAAAATCAGATACCTTTAAATTACTAAGCTCTATCACCTGTGCATCAACATCAAAATAATGTTTACTATTTATCCTATTAATTCCCTTCTGAACCTCGTCCTGAAGTTGTTCATCTTTTAAATACCTGTATTTAGATGATTGTTGTGCTTTTTTCATTGAGTAGTAAAGCAAATTTTCTAAACTTGCATTCTCTTCTTTACTTTTGATCCTTCGATATTCATCATATAAATTATCGTCATTGTGAGAAGATAGAAAATCCTTTATATCTTCTTCTTTTTTAATCGCAAATCCGGTTAATATATTTGGAATTGAGTGTGTATTGCTTGAAATAAAATAAATAGGTCTGTTAATCACCAATGGTTTTGATTTTTCAATATTTTGCCACCAAGCTCGAGTTGCTTTCCAGTATTCACTTAGTGACCCAGCGAGCAAGTTTATTTGAAAGTCACATTTTTTCTTTTTTATTATTTTTAATTGTTCAAAAAATTTGGAACCCCATATCAATCGTAATCTATAAAGATCCTCTACCTCAAGATGCAAGAATTTAGCTAATTCATTGAAAGTTGATTCACTATCTTTCAAGTCTTCTAATTCGAAAGAAGACGGCATTCTGCTAAACAATAAATGTAATTTATTCCATTCTATTTGGTAGGCAGTTATCGCTGGAATCACATCCTCGATATCTGATCTCGAGGCAATGAAACAAGCAAGTATATTCTTCCCATCGAAAAAACATCTTCGTCTTCTTGCATTTGTATTGACCGGTTTCCAATCCTCAACATTTCCAAAGCCGTGATTTCGAAATACTGTTGAACTTTGCCCTAACAACACTGTGGTTACTTCCGGCATAATTTCAGGTAATCTTAGCAAACTATATATAAAAGCTGATGGATCAGGTTCAATATTTCTAGCATTTGGATGTAATAACGAACTCATCCCCGCATGAACCTCTTCAAGTGTTCTGATTTGAATTTCTGTAGTTGATCGTAATAATGAATATAGTGTACGTAAATAAAGTTCGATTTCTTCTGAAGCTATCTTGGGGACTGTTCTTTCCATAAACCTCTCCGTTTCATCCTTTTAGTGATTATATATGAATTCGTAATTACATTTAAAGGTATATAATTTTTATTCTAAAGAACATGAAAAGTATGACAAACGAACACAAATTCCTGAAAAATGAATTGGCCAGGTCATTGAATTTTGAGAGATTTATTTCACAAATTTCTAATTCATTAATTTCACTGGATCTAACTTACTTTGAAGAAGAAATATTATCTGTTTTAGATGAATTAGCCACCTTTTCACAAAGTGATCAAGTTTCAATTTTCAACCTAGACTCGGAAATTGATTTTAAAGTGATTGAATGGAGTAAATCAGATAGTTTTCCAAAGCACACTAATTTGAACAATGAAGCTTACCAGTATATTTATAGTGCCTTATTCGAGAATTTAAAACACAAGGACTTTCTAATTTATTCTTCTCCTGAGTTGATCCACAACTTGCCAGAGAAAGAGAAACACTTCCTTCAAAAGGAAAATGTCCAATCCGCTCTAGTAATACCTTTAAGAATGAAAAAACTAATAACTGGATGGATTTATTTTGTTTCTTATGGTGAGAAAAATAATTGGAGTTGTTTCTCCCCCCATTCCTATCAGATTTTAGCATCTTTATTTGTTAGTGTTTTCGAACGAAAGAAATATGAAAATAAAATTGGGAACCTTTATCTATCATTAGAACAAAAAATAAAGGAAAAAACCAATGAGATATCGACCTTACTCAATATTCAAAAAGCCCTGACATCAGAACTCCACGTTGATCACGTCATCCAAATCATTGCAGATGAAGCTCGCAGAATCACAAATACCAAATTAGGGACATTGTACTTCTTTGAAGATGGGAAATTAATCGTTAAAGTAATTTCTGGAGAAAAAGAAACTTTATTGCCACTGGGATTTGAGATTCCGATCGAAGGTTCAATTGCTGGGTTAGCATTTCAAACCGGGTCACCATTTTTAGTGGATGACATCAATAATACAGTAGGAGCATTTAAAGAGGCAGCCCGCCTTTCAGATGTTAAATCAATCCTTTTTGTTCCGCTTATATCCGGAAGAAGGACAATTGGGGTAATTTCAGTTGCGGACAAAGTAGAAGGTGAGTTAGGGAAAGAAGATGAACGTTTATTAAAAATGTTCGCAAGTAGTGCAATCATCGCCCTGGACAATGCCAGGCTATACAAAGAAGAACATGACCGAAGAGAAGAGGCGGAGCGAAGAAAAAAAATTGCAGAAGCGTTACGCGATATCCTTA
>CAYSFA010000013.1:0-31839 GCA_964430025.1 uncultured Anaerolineaceae bacterium
TATTTTTCCGGGCTCCTGAAAAATGATCCAAAATATATTCAAACATGCAAAAAACAAATCGAAACGTGTATGATGACTGCGCCAAACAGAAGGGTAGTTCATGGAGATGTGACCGATAAGGATCAGCGTAGTATACTTTAGGAGAGAAACTAACTGGAGGTAGTTCGATGAAATTATTAATTGCTGTTGATATGGAAGGCATCAGTGGAGTTGTAAATTGGGACCAGGTTAATCCTGGAAAATCCGAATGGCAACGCTTTCGCCGAATCATGACAGAAGAGGTAAATGCTGCCATTTCTGGAGCGATGGATGCTGGAGTGGGTGAAGTAATTGTTTCTGATGGACATTGGAACAGCGATAATATTATTATTGAACAGTTAGATTCAAGAGCACGTTTACATGCTGGTGTTACAAAAGTTGGTGCTATGGTTCAAGGGGTTGATGATGGCGTCGATGCAGCCTTTTTCATTGGTTTTCATGCCAGAGCGGGTACCCAAACCGCCGTGCTCGATCATACCTGGTCTAATGCCACCATTGCAAATATCTGGATTAATGACATTCTGGTGGGGGAAACAGGATTAAATGCGGCAGTATGTGGGCATTATGGTGTACCAGTTCTACTCATTTCTGGTGACCAGGCGGTAACCAGAGAAGCAGAGGGATTGATTCCTGGGATCCATTCCGTGGTGGTGAAACACGCTCTTGGAAGATTTGCAGCCGATTGTTTGCATCCTAAAGAAGCACAAAATTTGATCCGGGAAGGGGCTAAATTTGCCATTCAAACATACAAAAACGATCAGGGTTCCCAGGTGTTTAAAGTAAAAGAACCGGTACAAATAAAAGTAGAATTTAAGTCCACAGAAATGGCTGATCGAACTCAGATTCTTCCTATGGTAGAAAGAATTTCTGGCAAAGAGGTTCAATTTGTGGAACGAGATATGCCGTCGGCTTACAGAATGTTCAGAGCTGTTGCTAATATTGCTGGGTAATTATGATTGATAAAGTGGTTGCTTTACTAATTCGAATAAAAGAGGGTAGACCTCAGTTGTTAATATTTAAACACCCTGCAAATGGCTACCAGTTACCGGCCGGTACAGTGGAAGAGAATGAAGAGCTGGAGGGTGCATTACTCCGGGAGGTTGCCGAGGAAACAGGCTTAACAAAAGTTAAAATCATAAAAAAATTAGGGGATAAAACGATATTTTTTGATCAGAATCATGCCGTATTAACTCAAACCTTACGGTTCTTTTCCTGGCCGGCTCAGGCAGCAAAACGCCATGGACCACTATGTACCCGTGGCCTGAAAGTAGACACCTTCGAACGAAAAGTTGGATTTACGCGTGTTCGCTATGAGGAATTTGATCTTAGCAAAGAAACCCCCACCTTGTTATGGGATAGCGAAGGTTGGTTGCCGAGTGAATTTTTAACCCGGGAAGTACAACGTCATTTTTATTTATTAACCATTAATGAGGATCGAGATCTTTGGAAAATCCAATCAGATTTCGGTCATACTTTTGAATGTCAATGGGTTGATTTGGACGCCATTCCAACTTTAAGTTGGGGGCAATCTGAATGGATTTCCTATTTGGATGGCCTTGATTTTGGGTTAATTATTCCGTAATTTCAGCGTTGAGACTGGTAATAATTACATAAATCTTTTAGTGGGCAGATTTCACATTTCGGTTTTCTGGCTAGACAAATTTCTCTCCCTAACCTGATTAGGTTCAAATGAGCCGGTCCGTACGTGTTCGGGTCAAATAAGGATGCCAAATGAGGGTGAGCCTGATCAGCATTCATTTTCTCTGGTCGTAAACCCAATCTTCCACTGACACGATAGACGTGTGTGTCTACGGGAAATGCTGGAATTTCCAGCGCGAATTGAAGAACAATAGCTGCTGTCTTCGGACCAACCCCATGAAACCGCGTGAGCCAGGCATGCGCTTCTTCCGCTGGGTAATCTTTCAAAAAATTAAGGTCCAGATTTCCCCGTTCTTCAGTGATTTGTTGTAACACTTTCTGAATACGGGGTCCTTTTTGGTTGGCAAGACCTGCAGGGCGAATTTTATCAATCACTTCGTCAGGGTCTGCATCCCGCACGGCTTCCCAGGTAGGGAATTTTGCTCTTAAGGCATAAAAAGCCACATCCCGATTGCGATCATTCGTGTTTTGTGAAAGAATGGTGGAAATTAGCTCATCAATGGCTGGGAGAGGTTCTCGCCATTCCGGCAATCCGAATAAATCCAGCAAGCGTGAATAAATAGTTTGGGCTTTTCCGAGCAGTTCTTTTGTATTTTCATCCATATAGTTTCCCCACCAATCTTTAATGAAAATGTAATTGGAAGACAGGTTTCAACTGACCGACTTCGAGTTTTCTCCAATTCTGGATGGGTCTTGTATAAAAACTGGATAAGGATTCAATTTGGTAATCATCCAGCACCCCTAATTGTTTGAGAATTTCAATCCCTACCAATGGTCTGGCACGGTTCAGGCTGTCTCCGTCTGCGATTTTGTAAACAATTCCTAAGGAAGGGCTGTTTTCGCTAAAAGCACCAGGTAAGACTCCGATACTCTGGTAGCCTTCTGCCCCTGCTTTGGCGATAATCTTTCCACGACCAACTTTCATAATTTCGGTATCAAATTGGCCTGGACCTGACACCATTTCCGGTGCAGCGGTCATCGCTTCTACAATTCGTCGGCAAGCTGCACTGCGGGTGGGAGGTAGGTCGGATGGATCACATAAACTGGCAAATCCCCAACCTGCATTCCTCAGTGGTACCCCAAACACAGGCACCGAACAACCATCAATTCCGATATAAACCTCATCCTCAGGTAGATGCACCATCTCCGCGAAAGTCTTCAAAACCAGTTGCTGGACAGGATGGGTAAGTTCGATGTAATTTTCGGTTGACACGTGCCTGAGAATGGCTTGTGCCAGAAAGCCGGTATGTTTTCCAGAACAGTTATGACGGTTTTGACCTGGTTGTTCTCCCCGAAGAACCATTGCCTCGGAAGTAGGCTTGTCTGTAATGGGGTGTGTACCGCACAATAAATCTGCCTCGGACACCCCGATTTTTTTCTGCAATCCTTCGAGCACCTCAACATGAATGTCCATTCCCCGATGGGAGGCACACGTTAAAGAAATTTCCTTTTGGGTCAGTTGGAAATGATCTGCTCCACCCAGTTCAATTAATGGCAAAGCCTGGAGGGGTTTGGAAGAAGAGCGTAAATAAGCAATGAGTTCAGGATCGCCATAGGAAGCAACCAAATTACCATTTTTATCAACTACAGCGATGGCACCGCTGTGAAATGATTCATCGAGATTGCCGCGAGTTGCGATGACCAAAGGCTGGTAAGCCTGAGGCTCATAAATCGGCGTTTTATTATTCATAAGGATTTGCTAATTACCCTCTTTTTTCACAGGTTTTTCAAGGAACTGGTGAGCGTAAAACATTTGTAATCCATAAGAAAGTCGTTTTTCATTCAGTTCATACTGTCTGGTTGGAATATTTACCAGCTTTTTCATCAGATCGGGAACTAATTTGCCAACGGCATCCAATGGGGCTTTTTGATCGGCAAGATCGTTAACTTTTTGGTTGATTTCTTCCAGAAAGTTAATTTGCTTATGGATATCATCCAGGGTTACCAATCCATCCCTACCACTGACGAAAAAGTATTCCTGATATTTAGAGGTAAGCAAGCTTTTCAAATGATCAATCCAGGCAGGCAATTTCGCATCACTCAGGAAGGGCGATTGTCTACTGACAACTGCATCTCCCAGGAAGAGAATTTTTTCATCCGGAAGATCAACAAAAATAGAGCCATCGGCAATACCTGGACGATGTTCCAGTTTTACGGAATTTTCATCCCAATGCAGGAACATATGCTCGCTGAAAGTTAAATGGGGGGTTCCCCATCGAATACTTCCCAGACCATTGTAGTTTTCCCATTCGGCTCCGGCGTCCAATGTTTGGGCTTTAATGGAAGCTGGACGATTTTGAAATACATTGGCAGCATCTATGTGACTGAGGATGGTGCATTCCATCGCTTTGGCACCCATCGATCTATCGATGTGTGCATCCATTTGTACCAGAATGCGGGCAATTCCTCCCCCTAAATTTAATAAGGATGCTCGCCAGGAGCGGGTATCATCCTGGCGAAATGGAGAATCAACCAGGATTAAACCATGTTCCCGGCCAATCGCTCCTAGGGTCACCCCGGGGTAAAGGGTTTCAATATAAACGCGATTTACTATTTCCTGCATGAATTACCTCGATCAGTGTGTTTCTTCTTGTGCTTTCAATGGTAGTAGGATATTGAATTGACTACCTTTGCCTTCTTCACTTTCTACCCAGATTTTACCATCATGGGCATTGACAGCCAGTTTACAAAATGCAAGGCCAAGTCCGATTCCTTTTGGAAAAGATTTGGCATCCAGCCGTGTAAATTTTTTAAAAATTCTTTCCTGAGCATCATCTGGAATCCCTGGTCCGCTATCTTTTATGGATATCAACATTTGTTGGTCCTCCAGCTTGGCGGAAAGTTGAATTTTACCATTCAATGGGGTAAATTTTATGGCATTTTCCAGGAGGTTTATCACCACACGTTTGATCATGCTCTCATCAACAAAGAGATCAGGTAAATCTGGCATGAGATCAATGTCAATCGTTTGCTGTTTGCTTTTGTAGGTAGGCTCTAAAGCTTCCAAAGCTTCATTAAAAATGGCAGTAGTATTTACATATTTTGGGTTGGCGATTGGTTGGCCTGCTTCGAGTCTTTTAAGATCTAAAAGCGAGTTGATTAGTCGCTGCATGCGATCTGTGGAACGAACAGCTATTTGAAAAACTGGGGTGATGGATGCATTTTTTGGAATGAGGGTTTCAAGAATATCATGGCTGGAGATGATGTTGGCTAATGGAGACCGCAAATCATGGTAGATCATAGACATCATATCTTCTCGTAGGGCATCCAGGGCTTTTCTTTCGGATATGTCATGGATCGTCCATTGAATTAAATCATTTTCATTAATAATCACTTTTCGGACGTGTACTTCTACTGGGAAGACTTTATTAGAAATGCATTGAAATTCTGATACGTACCTGACTGTTTCACCATTCTTCAGGTTTTTAAAATCTTCGCCAATCTCATCCCATTCCACATGGTGAAAATCCTGAATGGAGAGTTTGAAAGCACTATTCAAATTGGAACCAACACATTTCCTGGCCTGACGATTGCCTTCGATGATATGGCCTTGCCAATCGGTAATGAGGATGGGGTCGATGCTGTCATCAAATAATTCCTGGTAGCGTAAATTACTCTCCGTCAAAGAATTATAGAGGATTGCATTATGAATGGTGATACCAGCCAGATCGGCGATGGTTTGTAATAATTCAAATTGGTCCTGATTGAAAAAATCTGGTTTGGGATGCACAATGGTAAGGACACCAACCAATTGATCGCGTGCTCTTAATGCAATACAGATGGCTGATTTCGCGCCGGTTTTATTGGCTGCGTCATCTGGTCTTCTCAACCAGCGTTCATCTTTGCTGGTATCTTTGATCCAAACCGGTTCCTGGTTCTTGATCACCTGCCCTGCCAGGCCATAATTCAGAATGGTGCGTACCTGATCAAGTGTGTAAGGAACCAATCTCCCATCAGCAAAGATGGCTGCAACGATTGGTTCGACATTATTATTAACAGCGATCAGACTTCCCCGCTCAGCCCCCACATTTTCCATGGAAAGTTGAATAACCTTGGCTAATGCCTTTTCTAATTCGATTGTAGTCGCTAACTCCCGACTAATTCTAAGAATTAATTCTAAAGAGGTTAGGTTGTTTTCAAGGTTCATGGTTCATCCTGAGGTTGCATGCATTGATTCGGAAATATCATTTATAGATACTAATTTGGTTTGATTTGAGTGTAAATTACTGAGATTTAGTATAGCACAAAGCATCTTTTATAAATTTTTGCTTTCATTTTGACGTGAATTTTGCCTTATTTCTGCACAACGTGGACAACCCTCTTTATCACACAGAAAAGCATAGGGATCAGCTATGATTTGACCTATTAATTTGTCAACCATGGTGGGGATGGGTATGCATTTAATCTGAGCGTCTCCCAATTGTATTGCTTGGGTGATATCTTCCAGCAAAGGTTCTGCTTTATTAAAGCCTTCAGAACACCCTGGAAAACCTTTGCATTCAAGCACTCCTTTTGGGGTAAGTGCCCAGCGGATGAAGGTCTTACGACCAGCTTTTTTTTCAGTCAGATGGATACTGGTATTAACGGTGTGGTCCACTCCCAGCAGCAGAACATACCCGCCATTATCATATAGGGATTGAATGGGTAACAAAGGGTCGGACAATGTTTGAGTGGCTAGTTCTTGTTCCAGGTTAATACCAGCAAAGGAAAGGATGGGGTGGGTCGAGCGGGTTGCTTTTGGATGTAAACGGATTTTCTCAGGTAGGATTCCCATCATCCGGTCAGAGGGCATGCTTGGGGTATAAAACTCAGCCATTCGGTTTTGAGAATAGAAAGAGCCATAGATGATACCATTGTCGGCTGGTCCTTTTTCAGGGATGAGCATGGTTTTATAGGTAAACGTAGGGGACATGATTGCCTGGAAATTTGCCAGCAGCCCCCCTAATAATGTGTCTACCCCGCCGCGAATTTCTCCAAATGATGACACGGCAGCATGGACGATGACAGGCTTTTGTGGGTCTATCTCTAATTTCCGAAAGCCGGATGATATGTCTCGAAATGAAAGCATAACCCTTCCCTCCTGCTGTAAAAGCTGTGGTTGATGCTAACCTCTATTATAGGACAGATCAATTATTCGGAGATGAAATATGACCAGTCAATCAAGGACAAAGGGGAATTTCGGGAGGGGATGATTTTGCATTCAGGTTGATATTGAAATACGGAGAAGGATCGAGGGTGTTTTCGAGAATTGTTTCATTTAAGAATTGACCAGAGCCATCATCTTCCACGATGGAAAAATGCAAGTGAACCCCAGTGGGGTTACCAACAGTTCCTGAGTAGTTACCTTGATACCCAAGGAAGGTTCCTGCTTTGACAAAAACTTCAGTCGTGCCTGGAGGAAAATCTTCAGAAATAAAATCGTTGCCTTGTTCATCAGCCATGTGGGTATAGTAAGTCCAGATTTGACGCTCGGGGTTGATGGGATCGGATGGAATTCGGATGATGACGGTGGATTTCCAATCGGATTGCCGGGTGAGATATCCATCATGAGCTGCCACAATCGGTGTAATTCCTATGTCTTTTCCCCCAAAAATATCCAACCCGGTGTGTTCATGACCGGGTCTGAATGAATCATCCCAAAGAAATCCGATGTAGCCATCGGTTGGCATGATGAAGGGGGCGTTTTCGCAACGATCACCTGCTTTCATCGCCCAGTCAGGGTGCTCCTCGGCATTACGAATCCATTCGATTACCCGTGTGGAGCGTTTGGTAGAATCCGGACGGCTGAAAAGGAAGTAGTAAGCCAGGATGGAGAGGAAGACAACCAGAATTGCGAGAATGGCAAAAATGATTGGTTTTAGTTTTCGAGGTGCCCCAGCATTGACCATGGTCCGGTCCAATCTATGGTAACGGGTAATACCTGCCCGCGTAGATTTTCTTTACTCTCTACAAAAACCAATTTGTTGGTTTCTGTTCGTCCGCGCCAGCGACCTTTTTTACTTTTTTCTTCAAATAGTATCGGTACGGTCTTGGATTGATAAGTGGCGTGAATTTCTGATACAATGCCTTCCTGGAGATCTTCCAAAAGGCGGAAGCGACGCCATTTTTCTTCGTCGGGCACATCGTCATCCATTCTTCGAGCGGAAACGGTTCCGGTTCGGGGGGAATAACGTGCCAGGTGAGCAACGTCCATTTTTAAATCTGATAATAGATCGAAAGTATCCTGGAATTGGCTTTCAGTTTCACCAGGGAAACCTACGATGATATCGGTGGCGATTGAAACACCAGGAATTTTTTCACGGATTCTTGCCACCAGTTCACGATATTGCTGGTTGGTATAACCGCGTTTCATGTTTTCAAGTACTTCATTATTACCAGCCTGAATGGGTACTTCGATGTGCGGCATCACCTTGGGGTAATCTGCTACCACTTCCAGTAGTTCATCAGTCATGTAGTTGGGATGCGATGTCAGGAAACGGATTCGATCCAACCCTTCAATTGTATGAAGTCGGCGCAAAATACCCGCCAATGTTGGATAATCGGTTTGGTCCAGGCCATAACGGTCAACTATCTGTCCTAATAAGGTGATCTCTTTAACACCCTGGTTGACCAAGGCATGTGCTTCGGTGAGGATCTCCTGGGGATCACGACTTTTCTCAATGCCACGGCGGTAGGGGATGATGCAGTAGGTACAGGCGTGTGAACAGCCTAACACCACCGGGATGAAACTGGAAATCAGGTTGCCCTGATCAACATTCGGAATAACCAAATCACCATCCATGTACGCGAAACGAGTTAAGGTTTCATCCAGTTCTTGCGATTTTCCTTCTTTTTCAAGCAAGTGCTTGATTAATGGTGCTGGATCGGAAGGAGGTGAGAACACATCCACATAGGGGAAGCGTTTTTTAAGTTTGGGGTTGTCTTTGACGCCCACCATACACCCCATCAAGTTAATCACTAAATCAGGATTTTTGGTTTTGAGTGGTTTTAAAGAACTCAACCGACCAACAGCCTTGTCTTCGGCACTTTGGCGTACCACACAGGTGTTGAGGATGATTACATCCGCCTCCGCTGGTTTTTCAGTGTTGTGGTACCCTAATTTTTCTAAAGATGATGCCACCCGCATTGAATCGGCGACATTCATCTGGCATCCTTCAGTCCAAATATGATATTTCATGCGGGCTATTATAACATGATCGAAAAATTGTCTACTGAAATTGTCCGAATTAGTTTTTATTCAATATTAAGAAAATTCACTATAATCATTCATAAGTCAGATATATGAAGGATTGACTGAAAAGATGAAAAACAACAAATTATTACGATTTTTTATTCTCTTTGATCTATTCGTTTTGGTTTTACTGCTACCATTTTTATTGCTCAACAAGGAAAAAATTGATCTGAATGATGGCATCAGAGCTATGTCGGGTCGGGAGTTTGTGGAACTGTCTGATGGTTATGTTCATTATGATTTGCAGGGACCGCAAGAGGGGGAGTTGGTTGTTTTAGTCCATGGATTCTCCGTGCCTTCCTATATATGGGAACCAACCATCATTGGGTTGGTTGAACAAGGTTATCGGGTATTGAGTTTTGATCTTTATGGACGTAGTTACTCGGATCGCCCCAAAGTTGATTATGATTTGGATCTTTTTGTCGGGCAAATTACAGAACTTACCAGTCAGGTTGTCCCTGAAGTATCATTTCATTTGGTGGGACTTTCAATGGGTGGGCCAATTGTGGCAGCATTTGCTAATCAATCCCCGGAGATAGTTAAGAGCATCACTTTAATAGCACCAGAGGTTTTGACGGTGGAGGAGAAGGACATTTTCCCTATGAATATTCCCTTAATAGGGGAATGGATCGTGGGAGCCTATTTGGTGCCGGTGCAATTGCCTCAATCGCAACCGAAGGATTTTTATGAGCCTGAGCGATTTCCCGGTTGGGAGGAGCGTTATACCGACCAATTACAATACAAAGGCTTCAAATACGCCATTCTTTCCACCATTCGCAACCTGGTGAAAATGGAACCCCTGGCGGAGTATGAAAAACTGAGTGAGCTTGGTATTCCAGCTCTGTTGATCTGGGGAGAAGAAGATCAGAGCGTTTCCTATGAAGCTATTGTCAAATTGATGCAGGTGATGCCGGAGATTGAAACATTGTTTGTGAAGGAAGCGGGGCATATCCCGCACTATGAAAAAGAGGAGATAGTCAATCCGAAGCTGATTGAGTTCTTTGAAAAAAGCCAATAATTTGAAATAGATAATTTCTTCAAGGTTTGACATTCAAAGAAGATACTCATCAAAATTTCATAAATTCCTGTTAGAATCGATCCCATGAATAAATGGACATCGAAAAAAATCTACAGCCTGGCTGGCGGCCTGGTTGTGGTTGCTCTCATTTTAATAATCGTTTTGATAGGGCTGCAGGATCGTTATGCCTGGAGCCGTGAGGTGATCACTACTTATATTCGCGGAGTGCTTAACCCGGTAGAATCCATTCCCACAGCTGTTTCGACAGTGGAAAGCGATCAAAATACACCCATCCCAGTCCTCCCCACAGCCACAGCGACAGAGGTTTTACCCACCAGAACCCCAACCTTGCCCGAAATAGCAACAGCACTTCCAACCGCGACAGCGACAGCGATCCCCGAGCGGGTGATCCTTTCATCTCCGCCTTATGAAAAACAGGATATCAATAATTGTGGTCCGGCTACCCTGACTATGTATCTGCGTTATTATGGCTGGGAAGGCGATCAATTCACCATCTCTGATCTGATCAAACCAATTGCACAGGATCGCAATGTTAATGTAGAAGAATTGGATCATTACGTACGAAATTATGCAGGTTGGTTACAGACCATTTATCGGGTAGGTGGTGATCTTGATTTACTAAAGGAATTAATAGCAGCCGGCATACCGGTGATGATTGAAGAAGCATTCGTCTTTGATGAAAGTTATTGGCCGAATGACGACCGGTGGGCAGGTCATTACTTCCTGGTTACCGGATTTGATGATCAACTTAATGCGGTTGTCGGGCAAGATTCATATTACGGGGCAGATCGCTGGGTGGATTATGGAACTCTCCAGCGACAGTGGCAAGCCTTTAATTATGTTTACACCATCGTGTTCTTGCCCTCACAGGAAGAAACTGTGAAGAATATCCTCGGAGATAATTGGGATCGTGATACAAATCGACAAAATGCTCTTGCGGTCGCCCAACAGGAGACCGAAGATGATCCGGAAAATGTTTTTGCCTGGTTCAACCTGGGTGGCAACCTGGTATATTTCGGAGAGTATCACAATGCTACTTTGGCCTTTGATAAGGCGCGTGAGATTGGCTGGCCACAGCGTATGTTACGTTATCAGTTTAGCCCGTTTATGGCTTATTTTCATTCATTAAGAAATGAAGATTTAAAGGTGTTAGTTGACTACGCCCTGCAGCGAACCCCAAATTCGGAGGAAGCTCTTTTATGGAAAGGGTGGGGTTTGTATCGGGAAGGGAAGAAACAAGAAGCCTTAGATTCCTTCATGGAAGCGTTGGTTATGCATCCAGGCTATGAAGATGCTTTATATGCTATTAATTATGTAAACCAGAATTAGAGAGAGATATGGAAAAGAAAACAATTGCAATCATAGGGATTATCGTATTGTTCTTAATTTTAGTATGTTGTTGCGTGGCTTTCGTGGCTGTTGGAGCTTCCTCATTAATGATTTTTTCTCAGGATACAACACAATCCTTTGAAGAAGTTATCGAGCCTGAGGTGCAAGATACAGAAGAACCAATGCAACTCCCTACCTTAGAACTTCCTGAAGGCAATCAAAGTGGGGAAAGCCCACTTAATCCAGGTGGTTCACAATCTTCTATTCCGGCAGAAATCCTCTCACAAATGGAGCAAATTGAAAAAGAGGTGGAAGATATCCGTGGTCTGCCAACAGCCAATGATCTTGACCGGAAAACATTATCCCAGCAGGAGTTAAGGCAACGCGTGATGGATGATTTCTTCGTGGATTACACCGAGGAAGATGTCCGAAAGGATGGCGTTATCTTAAACCTGTTTGGTTTGTTGGAACGAGATTTTGATCTGTACGAGCTATTTGTGGAATTGTATAGTGAACAAATCGCTGGGTTTTATGATGATGAAACCAAAGAAATGGTCGTTATTCAGGGGGATGCGTTTGCTGGTCCGGAAAGAATGACATATGCTCATGAATACACACACGCTCTTCAAGATGCAAGTTATGATCTGGAAGATGGGTTAAAACTGGATGATGAGACTTGTGAAGTAGATACTGAATACTGTGCCGCAGTAACCGCCTTAATCGAAGGTGATGCATCCTTCACCGAAACGCAATGGTTCCTGGAACATTCCAGCTTGCAAGACAAACGCGAAGTAATTGAGTTCTATCAGGAATATGAAAGCCCCATATTTGATGAAATGCCAGCCTTCTTACAGGAAGATTTAGTTTTTCCGTATGTCAATGGGTTGGAGTTTGTAACTTATTTATATGAAAATGGCGGATATGATGCTGTTGATGAAGCCTATCAAAACCCTCCCGTTTCGACTGAACAAATATTACATCCTGAAAAATATCCGAATGACAAACCAATTCAATTGGAACTTGAAGATTTTTCCGACATACTGGGGGTAGGGTGGGAAGAGATCGATCGAAACACCTTAGGGGAGTTCTATTTCTACCTTTTATTGGGGGTTCCAGTTAATGAAACCTGGACACTGGATGAAGACCAGGCTCTGGAAGCTGCGGAAGGATGGGGCGGGGATCATTATCTTGTTTATCATAATACCGAAAAGGATCAGGATGTATTAATATCCCTGAGTGAATGGGATTCTCAAAGTGATGCAGAGGAATATTGGGATGCTTTTACAAGCTATGCCGCCAAACGCTGGGGAAATGATTTTGAATCCACCAACAACAGTTTTGTCTGGTCATTAACCAACCAATCCATTATCCTTAAAAAACAAAGCAACCAGGTTTTATGGATCATTGCTCCGGATGAAGCAGTCGCCCAGGATCTGTCCAATCAATTTTCATTATTCAAATAGGAATACTATGGGGCTGGATGTTGAGAGAATAAAGGCAATTTGTTTTGATGTGGATGGCACCCTCAGCGATACAGATGATCTCTGGGTGAATAATTTTGCAAACCGGTTTAAATTATTGAACTTTCTATCCCGAAAAAAAGATCTCAGACCATTGGCAAGATGGTTGGTGATGGTGTTAGAGTCACCGGGAAATCTGGTGTATGAGATATTTGACCGGGTGCATCTGGATGATGAAGTAGCAACCTTATTCAATTGGATGGCACATCATAACCCCGGTAGAAAACCGAAACATTTTTGGATGGTTCCTCAGGGGATGGAATTGCTGGAATATTGTGCCCAAAGATATCCCCTATCGATCGTTAGTGCCCGGGATGAAAAGAGCACCTTTTCATTTCTGAAACAATTCCAGATCGAAAACCACTTTAAAATTGTGCTTACTTCCCAATCATGTGTTTATACAAAACCATTTCCTGATCCCATTTTACGAGCTGCAAAGGAAAAAGGAGTCCTACCTGAGAATTGTTTGATGGTGGGTGATACTACTGTTGATATTCGTGCCGGGAAAGCAGCGGGAGCTCAAACAGTGGGGGTGTTGTGTGGCTTCGGGACAGAAAAAGAACTACGCCGTGCAGGTGCGGATCTAATCCTTCAAGATACGCATGAATTAATGCAAATTCTGGAAAAATAATAAAAAGAGCTCAGATTCTATCTGAGCTCGATTTTGTTTTGTCTACTAACTAAAAAGAAAATCCAAACAAACGGAAAAGTGGGCGTGCAGCGGCCATACCTGGCCAGGGAATTGAAGCCAGAGTCAAAATTAAGGCAAGTGTAAACCAAATGGCAGCACTCTTGTATTTTTTCAAACTCTCGGTTGATTTCTTGATTCGGGCAGAACCGATATGAATTAAGACGGCTGCAACGATCATCAAAAGCCAATGTTCCATGGCAAAAAATCGCAATGAAGTGGTTTTCATCACATCACTCGCGGAATTCATTAAGACGCCAGCCCATCCTTTGGTGAAAAACATAATTAACCCAATCAAAATTTGTAGGTCAAAAATACCACTGAAGAATGGTGTGAGTTGCTTGTCTCTCTCCTGATATTCCCATTTTTTGAACCAACCTAAAAATGAACGAACAACAAGCACGATACCTAAAACCAAGACAATCCATCGAATGATATTGTGGCTAGTTAATAAAATTAAATTTAAAGTTTCCATTCAATCCTCCTAATAATAATCAAACGCCAAGGTGAGGGGGGCACCCAGGCGTTTGATTATCTATATTTTACATGCTTTTCTAAAAAAATCAAGGGCAAAATGGGATTAATTGTTAAGTAATTATTAATTTATTTTTTATCCAAGGAAAATTGATATTAAGATGATGATGCTACAATCAATAGATAGAATTTCATAAATCAAAGGTGAATCAATGAATATATCAGTTGCAATGGTTGGAACCGGATTGATGGGGGTTGCACACACGCAGGCATTGAGAAAAAATGCTATTCCTGTGATCGGGGTATTGGGAAGTACGGAGGAAAAATCCCGAAAGTTTTCTGAGGAGTATGTTGTACCAAAAATCTATCGGTCGTATGATGAGATATTGACGGACCCTGATGTGAGTGTTGTTCATCTGACGACTCCCAATTATTTACATTATCCGCATGCCAAAGCTGCTTTATTGGCTGGAAAACATGTTGTTTGTGAAAAGCCATTGACAATGACAGCGAAGGAATCGAAGGAGCTATTGGATCTGGCAAAACAGACCAAATTGCTGACTGCAGTTAACTTTAATATACGCATGTATCCCATGGTACAAAAAGCCAGGCAAATGATGATGGCTGGCGAGATGGGCAGACCTTACCTTATCCATGGATTCTATCTGCAGGATTGGTTGTTATATCCAACTGATTGGAATTGGAGATTAAACCCAGCCATTGGTGGAAATTTAAGGACGGTGGGGGATATTGGTTCTCATTGGATCGATCTGGTTTCCTACATCAGTGGGTTGAAAGTCTCTGAAGTTTTTTCAGAGATGAAAACAATCCATAAAACACGTACCCCAAACCAGGAAAAACAAAGTGCCGTATCCAAAGAAATTTCAGTTGAGACAGAAGATTATGCTACAGTTCTGTTTCGGTTTGAAGGTGATGTACCCGGAGTGATGACCGTTACGCAAATGTGTGCTGGCCATAAAAATGAAATAGCTTTTGAGATCAATGCCAGTCAATCTTCGTTAGCATGGAATGGAGCGAATATGGATGAGCTTTGGGTTGGACATCGTAACCAACCCAATCAAACAATCCGACAGGATGAGGATTGGAAAATAAAAGATGAAATTGAAGGAACAGGTGCTTTTCCGCAGACATTTACTGAAATGATGCGCAGAATATATACTTATTTATCTGAAGGAAATTTTGAAAAAGAACCAGATTTTCCAACCTTTAATGATGGACATTATGGAATGCTTGTTTTGGATGCAATCGAAAAAAGCTTCCATACCAAAACCTGGGCAAAAGTTGGTCTGGATGAGTTGAACTGACCGTTTCACCAGGATTTTGACAACCATTTAATAGCACTTTCTCAAACTATTAAATTTCGTTATACTTGTTTCTAAGGCAAAGCTAAACAGGAGCGATCATTGGTTCGAATCGAAACAATCAAAGAAATCCGACCGAAGATGGATGATGAATTCTCCCCCGGGGAATTTGTCCCTCGAACGAAAGCCATTGAAGAAGCTTACCGTTGGGGCAAGGAACTGCACCAGGGGCAGTTGCGCATGAGCGGAGAACCCTACTTTGAAACCCACTGTGCCTGGGTGGCGGGTTTGATTGACCAATTGGCTGAGGTGGAAGCCTGGACAATTGCAGCTTTGTTGCACGATAGTGTTGAGGATCAAGAAAGCAGCTTTGAGATGATCCGTCAACATTTTCCTGGTTTGCTGGGTCTTGAAGTCGCCCATATTGTGGATGGTGTAACCAAGATTAGTAATCCACGTGATGGGAGTTCCCGTGAAATGGAAACACTTCGGAAAATTGCACGATTTCGTGACCCCGGAGTGTTTTTGGTTAAATTAGCCGACAAAAGCCATAACGTATTAACCCTGGAGCATATGCCCGAAAATAAGCGCATCGCCAAAGCCAGTGAAGCAATTCGCGCTTATGGTAAATTGGCCGGGATTCTGAACTGTTATCGCTGGAGACGTTGGTTAGAAGATATGGCTTTTCCGCATGCAGAACCTGAAACCTATGCCTTTGTAAGAAAAAGAATCGATGAAGATCCCCGCATGGATCTGCAATTTGTGAATTCTATGATGACACAATTGGGTGATTTGATGGAAAGCACAGGGTTGAGCGGCCGGATCGCCATCACGGTGAATGGTTATTGGCAATCCTGGCAGAAGATCAGGAGAATGGCGCGCTTGCGTAAATCACCCATGGATTCATTTCATGCTTTGAATGACCTGGTTAGCTTCCGGATGATTTTGGAAGATCCTGATCCGATTCATGCATACAAATTGCTCGCGCATGTGAACCGCTTTTTTGGTCCTTACCTGGATCAAAACCGATTTGACGATTACATTGCTTATCCACAAAATGGTTATCAGGCATTACAAATAACCATGTGGATGCCGGAATTTGGGGCAATTGAAGTAGCGATTGCCACCGAAGAGATGGAAGGGGAGAATACCTGGGGGGTGATCTATGCATTGAAAAACGGGAAGGATATTAGTGATTACCGCCCTGTGGAGATTTTTACCCCAACTGGTGGTGCCCGCTTTTTGCCTGAAGGTTCATCCGTATTGGATGCAGTGGCATCCATCCAACAAGAGTTTTTGCTAGATAAAATCAGTGGGGTGAAGGTCAATGGAAACCTGGCAAAACTTTCTGAAAAGGTGAAACCCGGCGATTTGGTAGAAGTCATCACCCGCTCAGGCAGAATGACGCCCGATAGTGAATGGCTAAAATTTGTAAACCCAACCACCACCAGAATTTTACGGTCTGTCCTGGCAGTGGAAGACTTAAGAAAAGCGGCCGATTCTGGGAAGACCCAGTTGAAAAATATATTAAATGAACGTGGAATTCTCGCGTTAGAAGATGTTCAGGCAATATACCCTGAGAAAGTAAATCAATTGCTGGAGTCAGTTGGCGCAGCCAATTTGCAGGATTTTTATGCTGCAGTTGGGAGTGCAGCTATCAGAATTGCTGATATTAGCGGCAACATGGATGAAGCCGGACTTGCCCGATCTGATTTACATTGGACAACCATCAATATCCAATCTGGATCATATGCGAATCGACCGGGTGTTTTGGCAAAATTAGCTGGTCTGATCTCGGATTCGGGCGGAAATATTGTCCGTTCTGTCAATAACACCATGCCAGATGGTGGTTTTTATCTGAGGTTGGTTATGGAAAATATGAAGGTGGATAAGGAAACCTTCATTAATAATGCCGCGAAAATCTCCGGGATCAACCAGATGGAAATAGAAATGGTCCCGTAAAAGCACTAATGATGGACTGATAAATTGAGTGCTGTTCTGAATGATTTGCTTGACATTCTCAGGTGTAACGAGTAGAATCTTCGTCACCAAGCCGAGTTAGCTCAGTTGGTAGAGCACACGACTGAAAATTGTGGTGTCCACAGTTCGATTCTGTGACTCGGCACACAGGCGCCAGAAATGGCGCCTGATTTTTTTCCAATAATCGGTTAGAATCGATTTTATGAGTAAACGAAAACTACAAATCATAGGTGCAGCCTTGGTCGTTTCTTCCATATTAGGCCTGGTAGGCATCCCCCGAAATATTCAAGTCACCATCAATGGGGAGACACAAAGCCTGATTACGAATGCTCTGACTGTTTCCGCAGCCTTGGAAAAAGATGGATTCTTTTTAGGGGAAGAAGATCAGATCACACCAGATGAATCCAGTTTATTGTTTGGGGTGGAAGAGATAAAAATTGAGCTTGCCCGCCCGGTTGAGATCCTCGTTTTGCCGGGAAATGAAGTGGTGACCCTCACCACCTCAAATCGATCCCCAGTAATGATTTTGGAAGAAGCTGGTATTGTTTTAGAAGAAAATGATCGTCTTTTGATGGATGGTGAACCAATTTCCTTAGAAGAAGATCTTCCTTACGAAGGAGATTTTGAGTTGGTAGTCCGCCGGGCTGTAAATTTAACCATTCAAGATGAAGGCGAAGATACAATATTTATCACCAGTCAGGAAACACTGGATAAAGCTTTAGAAGATGCCGATATCATTCTGAATGCAGGTGATCGCGTTGAACCAGCACTGGATACAATATTGACCAAAGATATATCCGTGAGGATCAACCGGGCACTTCCTATAAAAATCCAAACCAAGGATGAAATTGTTGAGGTCAAAAGCGCTGCCGAGACAGTGGGGGAGATTTTATCTGAAGCAGGGATGGGACTACAAGGAGCCGATTATAGTGTACCGGATTCTTCCCAACCAATTCCTGATGATGGAATTATTCAGGTCGTTCGTGTTCGAGAAGAGGTCTTGTTGACCCAAACCAATATCCCATTCGAGGTTGATTTTATCCAATCGGATGAGGTTGAATTGGATAAACGCGATGTGGTACAACCAGGTGAGTTTGGTGTGGAAGTGACTCGAACCCGTATTATTTACGAAGATGATCAGGAAGTAAATCGTATTGAAGAAGTGACCTGGGTAGCAAAAGAGCCGGTTGACCAATTGACAGGATTGGGCACCAATGTAGTTGTTCGCACAATGGACACCCCGAACGGTCCGATCGAATACTGGCGTGCAGTTAATGTGTATGCTACTTCTTATTCGCCCTGTCGATCCGGTGCTGATCGTTGTTATTATGGCACATCCAGTGGTTTACCCGCCGCTTATGGGGCGATTGGAGTAACCCGCGCCTGGTATAACCTGATGGTCGGACAGCGTTTGTATGTGCCTGGTTATGGCATTGGAACGATTGCAGATATCGGTGGTGGTGTACCGGGACAGTATTGGATCGATTTGGCTTACTCAGATGATGATTACGTAGCCTGGCATCATAATGTGACAGTTTATTTCCTGACTCCTGTACCGGATAATATTCCATGGATCCTGCCTTAATACCCCCTCCCTTAAACGTACAATCCTTGTTACGGCAACATGGCCTGCAGCCACGGAAAAGCCTGGGACAGAACTTTTTAATTGATAATGGCGCTCTTGAGAAAGTGGTAGATGCAGCGGAAATTGAACCTATTGATGTGGTCTTAGAGATTGGTGCCGGATTAGGATCGCTCACCCGCTTCTTATCACAGGCAGCACGTAAAGTGGTGGCAGTTGAGTTGGATAATCACCTGCTGCCTGTGCTGGAAACTGTTCTAAATGATGAAGGTAATGTGGAACTGGTTTATGGGGATATATTAAAACTGGAACCTGAAAGGTTAATCTCAGTTGATCAATATCTTGTGGTAGCCAACATTCCTTACTATATCACCTCAGCCATTTTCAGACATCTCCTGGAATCAAAAAGGAAACCGAGGAGAATCGTAATGACAATCCAACGGGAAGTTGCCCAGCGGATCTGCGCGGAACCAGGGGATATGAGCCTTCTGGCATTAAGTGTTCAGGTGTTTGGCAAGCCCAAAATCGTCGCCAAGATCCCTGCTGGAGCATTTTTTCCTCCACCGAATGTCGATTCGGCTGTCATCAGGGTTGATCTGTTTTCAGAGCCACTGATAAGCCCCCAGCATCTGGATAATTTTTTCCGGTTGACCAAAGCCGGATTTGGGCAAAAGAGGAAAATGCTGAGAAAATCTTTGGCAGCAGGGCTATCCTGGCAAGTCTCACAGGTGGAGGAGATATTAGCCTTATGTAACATTGACTCGACCAGACGGGCAGAGACACTCAGTTTAGATGAGTGGAAGATCCTGACAGAAGTCTATTCGAGGATTAAGAGTAATGGAATGGTATAGAGCTCTTTAACCGAGTCGTTTGTTTTTAAGGTCTCCATATAAGCCCAAAAGAACCCATGTGCGATAGGCAGCTTCGATCTGAATTCGGAAAGACATTTTTGATTGGCCCCAACGACGATCGGCAAAGTAGATGGGTGTTTCTTTACACTTGAAATCCAAGAGGGTCGCCAGATAGGACATTTCCACCTGGAAAATATATCCATTCGATTTCACTCGTTCCAGCGGCATGGCGGAAAGGGTTTCTTTTTTCCAAAGCCTAAATCCACCGGTAACATCCTTGATTTTCAATCCCAGAATAGTACGCGCATAGAAATTTCCAAATCCGGAAAGCCATTTTCGCCAAAATGGCCAATTTTCATCTAATTTCCCCCCCTGCACGTAACGTGAACCAATCACAAAATCACAACTTTCGAGAGTTTCCACCAACACGGGAATTTTATCGATCGGGTGAGAGAAATCTGCATCCATCTGACCAATATAATCAGCCCCTTCACTAATGGCATGCTGAAATCCCTGGATATAGGCAGAGCCTAACCCTAATTTTCCTTTGCGATGCATGACCTGGATTCTTCCCGGAAATTTTGTTTTTAAATCCTCTGCCATAACCCCGGTTCCATCCGGGCTGTTATCATCTACAATCAGCAAATTTATTGGGATGGGTAAAGCAAAAACTGCATCAACAATTTTTTGGAGGTTTTCAGCTTCATTGTATGTTGGGATGACAAATGTTGTGTTCAATTTCCACCTAGTTTATGAGACGTTCAATATCGAAAATAATTTTTTGAAGGCTCTCAGTGTTTGGATTTACAATTTTCTTCAGAATTTTAATTTCCAATTGCTGGTCAATTCTACCAGTTTGTTGACTTCTTTGCGGGTAGAGAGTTTCCAGTTTAGGATATAAATTCTGATATATGGTTTTTTCGAACTGGTCTGTCTGGTCTGTATGAGTAAGAATGACAAAATTTGAATTTCCCCATTGTGCCAGGAAGGGAGCAGGGCTCTCATTGGATATGATTTCTTTCAAAATCAAAACCATGTTTCGTAACACTTCATTGGCAGCTACAAACCCATTGATATCACGATACTCATTCAATTTTTGAAGAGAAATAATCAGAACTCCGAATTTGTTGGTCTGTAAGTTTTCTTCAATGGTTTCAATGAGCAATTGTTTTTCTGGTAAGCCGGTGATGGCGTTGGTGAGTGAACCCCGACGATGACGCATCAGGACATTACGAACGCGTAAGCGCAGTTCCTGAATATCAAAAGGTTTGGTGATGTAATCTTCCACTTCCATGGATAAACCACGTAAACGATCTTCTCTTTGTCGTTTTTCAGTGAGAAATATGATCGGGACTGTTTGGGTGCGGCGGTTGTTTTTTAAGCGTTTTACAATTTCGTACCCATCCAGATCCGGCAGACGAATATCCAACAACACCACATCCGGTGTTTTTTCAATGCAGGTTTGTAAGCCGTCTTCTCCCCAGCTTTTGGTGGATACCTGATAGCCTTGCACCTCAAAATACGAGTTGAGCATTTCACCGAGGTCTTGATCGTCATCGATGATTAGAATGGATGCGTTGGGTTGGTTGATTACCAAAGTCTATCCTACCGGTTCTTTCATAATTGTAAATTCACAAACATCATCGTTGACCGCGATACATTTTGTTTCCACAACACGGAAATCATATCCGCCTGATACCCATTTTAACCCTTCTTGGAGTAATCCGGTAGCAATATGGCAGCCTGGCTTATCGATGTGGCGGCCATAACAAACGGGACATTTGTGAATCGTGTAAATAAAGTGATCTTCTTTCTCTTCAACTGTGGAGAGTTGGTCACTGGTTTGGGAGAAAATTCTGGCCATGGCAGGTAAACCGATCTTGATTTTGGTACGCAATGGTAACACTTTAAATGCCAGATCACCCGCACCAGCGAGTGCACCAAAATTCTTCAGCCCTTCGGCGAATGTCGCTCTGCCCGCCCTTAATGCCAGGCCTCTCCCACCTCGAGGGCCATACATTTCTTCCAGCGCACCCCAAATCGCAGAAAAATAGGCAAAATCAAATACCCGATTGAGGTTAGAAGGTGGGTAGTTATCAATAAGATGCTTGAGGTTCGCTAAGTTTAGAATGGCATTGACGCCATTCTTTCCCATCACATCTTCGAGGGCTTTTAGGGCAATATTGGCAATTTTGTTTGGATAATAAAGACCACTGACTGGAATGGGTTCCATATTAAACCAGAGCTTAAATCAGCTTGGTCAGGTCTTCCGCTGCCCTGCGCATATCCAGGAAAATTAAGCCTAATTTTGCTTGTTCCCTTGCCAATGCGGTTAAGACAGCTTCTTCGCCAACTGACATCAGAACAACGTACCCTTGTTTTCCCTTAATATATACCTGCTCAAGGCTACCGCGACCTAGCTCTGTGGCGATTCGTTCGCCGAGAGACAGCATCGCAGCAGACATTGCTGATACCCGATCCTCTTCAACGCCTTGTGGCAAAGCAGAAGCAATGGTGAGACCATCTACGCTAACGATTGCGGAGGCTTCAATATCCGGTGAAGATGCTTGCAGCTCTCTTAACCTTTCTACCATAAGTTGAGTTCTTGATTTTGTCAAAATGATGCTCCTTGAGGGAAACTTATAAGAATGTTAATTAATGTAGCATAGTCAAAAAGCAGTGTCAAGCAAACTAGAGGTGGTTACAAAGATAGTATATTTCTTCGGTCTTTGGATTTATTCAATATAGTTAGTGTTCCTTTTGCCCCTAAGATCAACAGCATAAATGCGAAAAGTACTGCTCCAATGGCAAGAATGATCCCTGGCAGATTGAATACAATTTTTGTTAGCCAATATTCCCCCCACTGCAAATACCATTGCATCGCGGGGTTGAGTTGCTCAGGCAAAAAAGCAAAGATCAGGAAAGCTGTCCCGATTGTAATCGCGATGATAATGCTGGAGATCAAATCAACCAGGTTGAGCACCTGAAATTTTGGTTTTTCCACTACCACTTGTTCAAGAAACAATTGGCTAAAATCCACCGGGATTTCTTCTAATGGTTCAAAGCGAATTGCATTTTCTATCATATGATCAAATGTTCCCTCATTTATGTGATCCATGAGTATAGCTCCTGTTTTGATAATAAAAGTTCTTTTAACTGGGTTTTTGCCCGGAAGATAGTTGTTTTAACGGTACCGATTGGCATATCCATCACTTCTGATATTTCCTGATAGGAAAGATCCTGCTGAAAACGTAAAGATAAAACCAGGCGTTGCACCTCTGGGAGGGTTTTCAGCTGTTGGTGAATGAATGTTCTCAATTCAGCCTGATCACTGAATTGTTCCAAAAAGCTGTCCACAGGAATTTCCTTTTCCTCTTCTTCTAATGAAATGGCCCCTTTCTCCCGTTGTAGACGTGGATAGCGATCATAACAAAGATTCATTAGAATTCGATACAACCAGGTACGAAAACTGGATTCCCCACGAAAATTTTTCAATCCCTTCCACGCACGGAAAAAAGTCTCCTGTGTGACATCCTGGGCTTCCTGGGGATGCGAAACAGCGCGCAAAGCAAGGTTGTAAAGAAACAGCTGGTGTGTTTTCACCAGTTCCGCAAAAGCATTCGCGTCACCTGCAATCGCATGTTTGATCAGTGAGGTTTCATTGATGAGATCCGTCATAATACCTTACTAGTATAGACTGATAAATTATAAAAAAAGTTTCGTTCCTTTATTTTTCTCTTTTTTTGAGCGAAAGTTCTGATCCTGAAACATTTTTGACATCGTACCCGTCCAATTAAGCAACGAAGGAAAGAATTTTATTGCCATGGTGCAATCTACGGAGGTTTTATGAAACTAAGATGGTTATGGATAATTATATTGGTATTAATGATTGTAATGACGTGCGGATTGATTGTTTCAGTGCTTGGGATTGGTGCGTTTTCTTACACATCATTTTCCCCGGTTGTCAATTCGGTTGAATCGATCGCTGAGCAGGTTTTTGACGGAGATTTATTATCAAATCCGAATATTTCCTATTCAACAACTGAGGATCATACTTTTCTCACGGGCAGTGAAGATATCCTCCTGGTGGTAGAGAACCGGTTTGGTGATGTAGTTGCCCAGGGAAAAGATACGGATGAGGTTTTCATGTCAGTTGAAAAAACTTCCTGGGGTGTCAATGAAGATGATGCAATGCAAGCAATAGATTTATTGCAATATGAAGTGATTGAAGAACCAGGAAAATTGACCATTCGTGTTCTTGAACCTCAAAGAAAGCTAAACCGACCCGGTTCCATCGACTTTAAAATGGACATTCCCGTAAATACGAACATCAAATTCAGCACCCAAAACGGTGATCTCTATATTGGGAATCTGGAAGGAACAGTTGAACTCCATTCATCTTTTGGAAATGTCGAAGTGAAAGATGTTCAAAATGGAGAAGTAGTTGCAGAAACTCAAAACGGTGATGTAACCCTGCGTGGAATTAACATTCAGGATTATCCATTGGAAGCCAGTACAGCATTTGGAAATATCGATGTTTTTCAAACGAATGCAAATCAATTGAAATTATCGATTAGCAATGGGGTAATGAATTTGGAAAATATCATGGTGGATGGCTTGATCGATTTGACCAATCAATTCGGGAATATTGGTTATCGCAGTGGAAAAGCAGAAAACCTAACCATTAATTCATCCAACGTTTCAATTACTCTTAGTGGGATCACGGTTGGAAATCTGCTGGTCGCCCATACTGATTTTGGAGATATTGATGTTACAGAAACAAAAGCTGCTGAATATGATTTATTATCCAAAAATGGCAAAATCGATCTGGATGGTGCCAATGAAGCGAAAATTAAGGTAGTTTCTGATTTTGGTGATATTGGACTTTTGAATGTTGTTTCTTCCATCATTGACCTTGAAACAAAAAATGGCGAAGTCACTTTTACCGGCAGTCTGGCAGAGGATAATCACAGAGTTTACTCCGATTTTGGCAACATTACCATTCGTATGCCCACCACCCAATCGATTGATTGTGAGATTAAAACCGGGTTTGGCAAAATTGACTCTGAATTTGCTGTTACCGTAAGGGGCGCGATTGAGGAAAAACATCTTTCAGGGAAAATCAATGATGGTGGTGGATTGCTGACAATCGAAACCCAGAACGGCAATATTAGCCTGGAGAAAACAACCTTAGTGGAGGAAGAATGAACGCAGCAATGACATTAATTCTGGCTTGTATTGGAATTTTCGGCTTTTTTGTGATGCTATTTGGGTTTCTCTTATTGTTACGCTTTATCAATTATCGCGAGAAGGTAAAATTGGCGGAAAAAGGTGTTTTTGTACAAGAGGAACCAAAAAACAAGCCTAAAAAAGGATTATTGATCACGGGTTGGATCATTACGATGGCTGGATTTATCGGGACGGTAGCATTCTGGTTGTTCGGCATCAGTGTGACCGGTTCAGGGTATGGATATGGGTTCCCCTTTGGGTTGGGTCCGTGGGTGCTCCTGGGGCTCTTCCCGTTCCTGTTGGGTTTGATCCTGTTATTGATCTACGTGGTTCGTTCTCCCTCCGGGAATGGAAATTATTCCTCACAGAAAAACTCTTCAGTAAGTAGTGAGTTTGGTATCGTGAATAATGGAGAGGTCGAAGAGTCCATAAATAATAAGGATTCGCTAGATTAAGTTAGATTTACACTAACCAACAAAAAACTGTTTTGTTATACGCAAAACAGTTTTTTGTTTTTTAATTCGTATAATGATTATCTTGTTAGTAAATTTTCAGGAGGAAATTTAATGAAAAACAATTCTAGTTCGAAATTTAAGATCATTTTGGGAATGATGGCTGTTTTTATGATGATTTCCGCCTGTAATTTGGGTTCAATGATGGGTAGAGAGGACAATAATATTGAAGCTACATTAACTCCCATGGTAAAAAGTGATTTAGAGTTAAATTCAGCTTCTGGCTCATCAGCGTTGGATGAACCAAAAAAAGAAATAGAGATGGTTACGGTTTACAGATTGGATGGGACCGAAGAAGTTGTTCCAAGAACCTATACTAGTTTATCGGAGTTATTGGATGTAAAAGTAGAGAAAGGTGAATGGAGTCAGGGTGAGGGTTTAGTTGAAATACTTAGGTACTTCATAGGAGAAGTGGAAATTGGTGAGTATCCTGAATTTGAAAATGTTATCGAAGAAAATGGAACTGGAATTCTGAGATTGGCACTTGAATACATGAGTCAAAAACCAGATGATACAGAAATAATTAACGAACTCAACCGCTTGATTTCACAAATAAAACCCTCAGATGAAGTTTTGGATCTAATAAGCCAGCCGGCCAATGGGACAACTAATACTGGAAATACAAAAATTGCAATCCCAAATAAACAAGCAAGTGCAGATAGTTGTGCAAATTTTCAACAATTAGGATTCGACCCCGATCATTTTAATGGTGAACATTGTTATGTCTATGAAGAAGCGATGGTGAATGGTCAAACTTACAGAATATATTATCCGAGTTGGTGGCAAGGGGATGAAACAATGAAAGTGATTACTGATAATTCACTAGTTGCATTAATTGATTCAGCTGCGACTTATTCCGAATTAGGAAATTTTTATGATATTAATATGATCATTAGTCTGACTACCCATCCAAAGTTGGCAAACGTATTAGCTATTCAACATCCAATTTCAGGAAGTGCAACATGTCCGATTACTTTTTTCAATACGTTCGGTGGAAGGACAATAGATGTTTTTAAACAAATCGTTGCACATGAAGCTTTTCATTGTTTTCAGGATTGGAATACTCCTGCAGGTGCTTATGATTCCAATAAATGGTGGATGGAAGGATCTTCAGAATACTTTAGTAATATTGTTTATCCATCAACAAATTTTGAACATCGGTTTCTGGGGATATTTGACGAAAAATCAGTTCAAAGCTCAATAAACAAATTGAGTTATGAAAATTTTCTTTTTTTTCAACACTTGGGAAATGTTTATGGCGATTCAGAAGTAATTGGTTTATTAAAATCTATAGCGACTGCTGGTGGATCAATAGCCCCATTAGCTTCCTTAGATAATATGGATTCGACTTTCCAGGATTTTGTGGTTGCATATATGAGCACAGGCATTCAAGATACTGGTGGCGGAGTGATCCTGGTTGATAATCCTACGGTGATCAAAACGGAAATAATCGAAAAAGAATTGGAAGAAAAATTTTCCATTCAGCCGTTTGTGTCGGGACGGTATCGAATGAATTACAAAGAGGAGAAAAGGTTTTTACAATCTCCAGATGAAGATGGAGTTGGCAAATACTCAACCGCAGAATTTGATCGTCGAAAAGATTTATCAAGTTGGAGTTCGTTGCCCCCGGAAATCCGAACAAAATGTGAAGAGGATCTTCTGTACGCATTGGTTGTGACCACCACCGAGACAAGTGGCCAATTTACTTTCACTGCCAATATCGAAAAAGTGGAGGAAGCAGAATGTGATCCCTGTTTGCTTGGGGTATGGGAAGTGGATAACTCAAGTTTTGAAGAATATATTAAACGATTATTGGATTCGCAAGGTGGCATGGAAGATTTACCCCCTGGCATGGAGTTAAAATTGGAGGTTGATGGTCATTACTATGTAGAATTCAAGGAAAATCGTGAAATGTTAACTCAACGTGATAATTTCTCAATCCTTTCAGGGGCTGAAGGCTTCCCTGTTCTCAAAACAATCATTGATTCCCAGGGGAGTGGTGGGTATTCCACTTCAGATGGAAAACAGCTTTCTCTATATAATATGGTTGATTATGTAAATCAAGTTCAGGCTTATATAGAAGATATGCCTATTAATGTAAATTTGACCCCAAACGCAAGTACCTACAGCATGTTTGGTGCATCCAGTTCTGGTCCAGGTTATGAAAATGAATCGGATCGAGATAATGTCACTTCTGGTTATGTTTGTGAAGAAGACAAATTAATAATTGATGATCCGGAATATGGAAAATTATTGTATAACCGGGTTGAAGAGATTCTACCAACCCCAGTGCCAACCCTAAGCCCTTGACGATTCAAATTCGAAGTGCTAAAATAACCGTCACGAGCAAGCGAAATGCGGGCATGGTTCAGTTGGTAGAATGTCTCCTTGCCAAGGAGAAGGTCACGGGTTCGAATCCCGTTGCCCGCTCAGAAAACCTCATCGCGGCGACGTGGCCAAGTTGGCAAGGCAAGGGTCTGCAAAACCCTCATCACGAGTTCGAGTCTCGTCGTCGCCTCTAATAGATCAACATACAATGATGGAAACGCCTGAAAATGGCGTTTTTTTCATTCCCAGCCCAATGTCGCGGGTTGGTCACGCAGCTCCGCGATAATAGTATCTAACAGGCTTATGATTTGGGGATATTGGTCCGGAGTGATATTTACGAGGAAAATCTGGTAGGTTGCATCCTGTAAAACAAAGCGTGCCACCCGCCACTCCGAGGTGCGAGGGGCAGGTTTTGCGGTATCCAGGTACTCTATTACTTGATTCCATTGTGTAGAGCGATTAGGGCTTAGTTGTTTCAGAATGGACTGGCTAACCGGAAGCCCGGGGTTGGCATGTGCGATTTGGATTTGCTGCTCGGGTTGGGAAAGCCAGCGCACAAATAACCAGGAGGCTAATTCCTGGGCATGCTCGGATTTCAGGATGCCCAATGAATCACCATGAACGAGCAATTCTGGTTCACCATCCTCAGCAGGATAGGGAATCACCTGCCATTGGTCTTCGCTTTCAAATAATCCGAAAGTTTTATCAACAAATTCTAGATCATATAAATCAGCACTGATATAAAGTGCCTGGCGATTGGCAAAGTATTCATAATGGGTGGGGTTACGCGCATTCCAGGCACAATCCTCATCGAAAATCTCTCGTAGGAAGGTGAATGCATCCAAAGTTGCAGGTTGATCGAATGGGTAAGGTGTTTCACTGATTGGAAACTGCTCTAATTGATAAGCATTCAACCAGTTTAATACGGTGTATTCATCCTGGGTGACGACCCAGCCTCCCATGCCATTGTTGCGCCAGTCATCGTCATTGATCAGTACATCACGTGCCTGGCAAAGTTGGTTTTTAAGGATAGTTGGAGTCATGGCGGACAAGTTGATTTCCAGTTCTTTTGCCCAGGTGGTGTTAAACAACAAGAAATTGGTATTTCTTGCAACTGGGATGCCCAGACGATTTTCATCAATAATATCCTGTTCCCAGATAACTGGTAGGAAGTCTTCGATGACTTCTTCAGATAAACCATAAGTAGGGTCATTCTGGTATTGATCCAATGTCACAAGGTTGCCTTGTTGCTGCCAATAGGCTAACTCTTCAATCGGAGCGATGACTACATTGGCTGGTTCTGCATTTCGCAAGGAAAATTCGGTTTGTTGAAAGACCTGTTGGGAACTGCCAGGAGCATTGATATTAACAAAGATGCTGAATTCATTGGTCTGGTTGAAGGAATCGACCAATTCAACCATTACAGAGCCCAATTGACCCGTCCAGGGATGGGTGAAAACAAGTTCGACTTCTTCCAGTTCGGAAAGGGGTAACAACCACTGCGGGGTAGAGGTGTTGGTGGGGGTGGCGCTGGGCATCGGAGATGGCGTGCGCGTGGAAGTTTTTTGCTCCGTGGCGGTCGGGCTGGTTTGGGAATTATTACCTCCAGGCTGACAGGCAGATAATAGCAAGCTGAGTAAAAGTGTAAGAATGACAAAAGGTAGAAAATTTTTTTTCAATTTTTCTTTCACACTTTTACCAAAGTAAATATTTGAGGATGAGTTTGACATGTTTAGGAATTATAGTGGATTTTTAATGCTTCCCATAGGTAATATATGAATGTTTTGTGAAACATTCCATTCTTCCTGATCGGAAGGTTGTAATTCTTGAACCGACGTTTCAGTGGCAGTAATTTCCTGCCTTTCAATTGCTTCGGCACGTTGAAATGGTTGGTTGATGGATACCAGCAAGACAACCACTGCGGCTACGATGATAATTAATGGAATGGAGATTTTCCGACTTACCATTTTTACCCCTTTCAATCTAGTGGAAAACCAGTAGAGATTGTTCCAGACCCAGTTTATCAAAAAAAAAAGTCAACCATAAAAAAGGTGGAGAAGAGTCTCCACCTGAAAATTCTAGAACTTATGTTTCTATCATTCTAATTAATTATCGCGCAGGACAGCCCCAATTTCCCTTTCCAGGCGTTTAACGATTTTATTGCGCAAGGCGGTCGATTCACCTGCTTCGATGGTGTGATCGAGTGCCTGGTAGGTCAGACTATAGGCCAGGCTTTTCTTTCCGGCACCAATGCGATCACCACGATAGACATCGAACAGGCGTACATCGGCCAACAGTTTTCCACCGGTCTGGCGGATGAGTGCTTCCACTTTGTCTGCCGGGATGGTCTCATCCACGATTAATGCAATATCCTCCAAAACTGGCGGGAATACCGACACGGGAGATGTTTCGAAACGCAATGGAATTAAGGGCAACAAAGCTTCCAGATCAATTTCTGCAATGTACACCGCCGGGGTGAGGAAGTCATAATTCTGTTTGACACGGGGGTGAAGTTCACCAAATACGCCAATCACAGTATCATTGACAGAAATCTGCGCGCATTTACCGGGGTGCAGCGAAGGGTGATCGGTGGATTGGTAGGAAACATTCTGAAGGTGAACTTTCCTGAGCATGCCATCCAGCACCCCTTTCAGATCAAAGAAATCCAGGTTGCCTGACGATTGTAGATCCCAGCTGGGATTATTGCGTTTACCACTCATGCCAATCACCAGTTTGCGAGGTTCCACGGGCAGGCTGTTCTCTTGTTCCTGAATGAACTCCATGCCGATCTCGAAGAAGGCTAAGCGTTCGCGAATGCGAGCATTTTTCTCCAGGACTTCTAAAATAGAAGCCAGGAGACTCTGGCGCATCACCGAGCGTTCCGGGGCAATTGGGTTCAATAATCGCACATAATTCTCAATATCCAGTGATTGTCCCTGTACATACGCTCGCACTTCGCGTTCTGGAGAGGTCAGTCGGTAAGTGATGGCTTCCTGTAAGCCAAACCCTGCCAGGATATCCTTAATACGCTCCTCATTGGCTAATTGGAGGTTATTTCTTTGGGGAGGGAGTTCATCCGCAAGATTGGTTTCCGGGATATTGTTGTAGCTATAAATGCGGGCGATTTCCTCTAATAAATCAGCCTTGCCAATAATCCCTACACCGATGTCCAGGCGGTGAGGTGGTGTTTTGGCGGTGACTGCATTGCCAGAAACTGTGCATTCGAATTCGAGGCGGGTTAGAATTTCGGCAATCTCCTGTGCAGAGATTTGGATGCCTAATTTGCGTAGTACATCCTGATCGCTAATAGTTACCACCGGGTCGATAGGCGGTAAGGGGTAGTTATCCACCAGTCCTTGAGCAATTGTGCCCCCACTCCAGGCTTCCATGCGTTCCAGCCCCAAATCAATCGCCCAGGAAGCCAAGGCAGGATGCACCCCACGGGAAAAACGATAACCTGCTTCAGAATTGAGATGGAGTGAGGTAGAAGTACGGCGAACATTGATGAAATTCCAGTTAGCGCCTTCTAATAAGATGTTGCGGGTTGCTTCAGTGACCTCACTTTCTAAACCACCCATGACCCCGGCCAATGAAATGGGACCGGCAGTATCACATATCAGAATGGCGTGTTCATCTAATTTCCGTTCTACGTTATCCAGGGTTGTCAGGGTCTCTCCATTTACCGCGGAACGGGTGATGATGGTGGGGGCTTTTCCACCCGCACGTTTGACCAGTACATCATAATCAAAGGCGTGTAAGGGTTCACCAGTTTCCAACATCACGTAGTTGGTAGCATCCACGATCGAATTAATAGGTCGCATCCCAGCCAGGCGTAAGCGGCGCTGCACCCAATAGGGGCTGGTTTTGGGTTCGAGGTTCTGTATCAACCCCACCACAAAGCGAGGGTTAATCGAAGGGTTGGTGATTTCGATAGTCGCCAGATTGTCGATTTTCGGCCCAGTGGATAGAACAGAACGTTTCGGCATCTTCACAGGTTTACCGGTCACCGCGGATAATTCACGGGCAACCCCAACCAAACTGGCATCACGAATCATA
>CAYSFA010000013.1:31849-32121 GCA_964430025.1 uncultured Anaerolineaceae bacterium
GGGAGAATGGCTACTTCAAAGACGGCATCCCCCATGTAGTCAGCCAAAGGCATACCGGTTGGGGCATCCGGGTCGAGTTCGATGATGCCTTCATGTTCTTCTGAAATACCGAGCTCTTTTTCGGAACAAACCATGGAGAAGGATTCAACCCCACGGATTTTGGTGCGTTTTAGTTTGGTCAATTCAAAACCTGGTTTGTGACCATCATACAAGATGGCACCTTCACGGGCATAAGCGACTTTAAGTGGTTGTAACAAGGTACCTAACCCTTT
>CAYSFA010000014.1:0-30998 GCA_964430025.1 uncultured Anaerolineaceae bacterium
ATCCACCCATGGCGTCTTTCGAATGGCAGCCTTGTTGGATGGTGAGACAATTGTGGATTTGAAACCTGCTTTTGGTTATTTACACAGAAATCATGAAAAAATTGGAGAAAGAAATACTTTTCTTCAGAATATGCCATTCACGGACCGTTTGGACTACATCAGTTCCATGAGTAACAATTTCTCCTATGCTCTGGCAGTCGAAAAATTAATGGGTATCACACCACCAGAACGGGCAGATTACATTCGAGTAATCATGGCGGAATTAACCCGAATTGCCAGCCATTTTATGTCCACCGGATTTCTTTTGAATGATTTAGGCGCATTCTTTACTCCAGCTTTATACGCACTGAAAGAACGAGAATTGATATTGGATGTATTTGAAGCAGTATCAGGTTCAAGAATGATGTGTAATTATTTTAGGTTTGGGGGTGTAGTTAGAGATTTACCGGAAGGCTTAGAAGAAGTTATTCAAAATTTGGCATTTGACCGACTTCCATCCAAAGTTGATGAATTGGATCACCTCTTAACTGAAAATGAAATCGTGCGTTCCCGATGTATTGGGATTGGGGTTCTCACAGCTGAACAAGCGATCAATCTATCTGCCTCCGGACCGGTTTTAAGAGCGAGTGGGGTTCCATATGATATACGCAAAGCTGATCCTTACAGTATTTATGATCGGTTTGAGTTTGATATTCCCGTTCACTATCATGGAGACATCTATGATCGCTACTTAATCCGAATTGAGGAAATGCGTCAGAGCGTTCGAATCATTCAACAAGCTATAAAACAATTGCCAGATGGACCGATTTTTGAAGGGAAAGCTCAATACCAGGTCAAAGTTCCTGCTGGGGAAGCATATAGCCGGGTTGAAGCTCCAAAAGGTGAATTAGGTTTTTATGTTGTATCTACTGGTCAGGCAAACCCCTGGAGATATCATGTGAGAGCGCCATCATTTATTAATTTGACTTCTTTAACTCCAATGTGCCTCCAAGAAAAAGTAGCGGATGTTGTTGCTATCTTAGGATCAATTGATATTGTTTTAGGCGAAGTGGATAGGTAGGAGGGCTACATGGGCATTTCCGGTATACTCAAGGGATTGGGGATCACCTTAAAACATTTTGCAGAGACTTATTTAGTCGATATCCAATACAAAGGAAAAAGATACGAGACTGAAGAAGGAATTTTGGATCGTCGATCCTACGACACAAAAGGAATTTTTACAGTCCAATATCCGGAAGAAAAATCTAAGGTTCCCGAAGCATTTCGATATATTCCTTTTTTGGTGTATGATGAATTAGAAACTGGTGAAAAAGACATTCGTTGTACCTCTTGTGGTATTTGTGCTAAAGTATGTCCACCTCAATGTATTTGGATTACCCGTTCGGTAAATCCAGATACTGGAAAACCGGTTCCCAAACCAGCAAAGTTTTTTATTGATGTGGATATTTGTATGAATTGTGGTTTATGTGCTGAATATTGTCCATTTGAGGCTATCAGGATGGATCATGATTACGAAATTGCAAATATAGATCGATTTAAACACCATATCTATGATATGGAAAAGTTGTTAAAACCTGCTTCTTATTATGCTCAAATACGCCCCACACAATATAAAGAAGAAGATAATGCCAGGAAAGAAAAAGAAGCCAAAAAAGCCGCTGCTAAAGCTGCAAAAGAAGCTTAATGATTCGAGAGAATAAGGTAAAAATAACCTATGTATAATTCTGATACTGAAGTGTTGTTTCCCATGAGAGCGATTCCTGGTCTGAAAGGATTGCGAGGATCTGATTGGGACAAACTCATCGAATATGTTTTAGAGGAAGCAACAGAGAATGAGAAATTAGCGTTCGTCCTCATGATCGTAAGATTGACAGGTTGTAGCGGCTGCAACGCAGATTCATTTCGTGCAATGAGGGGTTGTACCAAATGCGCGCAACAATCTATCAGGCGATTTCGCGGAGACGATTCCGATTTGGTTAAATTATATGATAAAGCAAAAATTGATATCAAAAACCATTATAAAAACTACAACATAAAAGTGACTTTGAAAGGAAATAATGAAGGATTCTAGCTATCAAAAAGAAGACATCTTAGATGCATTATCAACAGTGATTGACCCAGATTTACGTAAAGATCTTGTTACACTCAATATGGTAAAAGATTTAGAAATTAATGGATCTGAAGTAAATTTTACAATTGTACTTACTACGCCAGCATGTCCTTTAAAGGGAAAAATTGAAAATGATGCAAGAAATGCTGTGATGGATGTTCCCTGGGTTGAAAAAGTGGTTATTAAAATGGATTCAAATGTGCCTTCAGATGGCAGAAATCGCGGAAATTTATCCGTTCAGGCAAAGAATGTGATCGCCATTGCTTCTGGTAAAGGAGGGGTAGGTAAGTCAACCGTCAGCGTAAATATTGCTGTTTCACTTGCGAAAGCTGGGGCTAAGGTAGGTTTATTGGATGCTGATATTTATGGTCCAAATATTCCAACAATGATGGGGGTAGAACGATTACCAGCCTTTGATCAGAATAAGATTATTCCTGCCAATGCTTATGGCGTGGAGTTGATGAGTATAGGTTTCCTGGTTAAACCAGGACAACCATTAATTTGGCGTGGGCCAATGCTACATTCTGCAATTAGACAATTCCTGTCAGATGTTGCCTGGAGTGAATTGGATTACCTTGTAATTGATTTGCCACCGGGAACGGGGGATGCTCAATTAAGTTTGGCACAATCCATTCCTATCACTGGTGGTGTCATCGTAACCATGCCACAAGCTGTTTCCATAGAGGACGCCAGCCGGGGATTATATATGTTCAAGCAACTTGATGTGCCAATTCTTGGTGTTGTAGAAAATATGAGTTTTTTGGAATTACCAAATGGGGAATTGATGGAAATCTTTGGGAATGGTGGTGGCGAGAAATTAGCTTTAGAAGCAAACACTACTTTCTTTGGAAAAATTCCTTTGTCGCCTGACGTAAGGTCTGGTGGTGATCTGGGAAAACCAATTGTTGTGACAAATCCAGATTCTAAAGCTGCACAGGCATTGAAAGACATTACTGAACAAATTGCAGCAAAATTGAGTGTTGCAGCCTTAGATGGAAATAAAGGCATACAATTTGAGGTGATTGAATAAAGATGGAAAAACAAAAACAACATTTAGTTGTAGCCGTAAGGTTTTCGAAAGTTGGTAAACTTTATCATTTTGAGGCTGATCCTGCTTATGAAATAAAGATCGGTGATCAGGTTGTTGTAGAAACTGCCCGTGGTTGGCAATTAGGAGATGTTGCACAAATTCTTGGTGATATCAAAGATAATTCAGAGATGTCCTGGAAACGAATAGATCGAAAAGCCACTATGCAGGATTTACAACAGAGAAAAAATAATGAATTAAAAGAACAAGAATTATTTGAGTTTTGCCGTGATGAGATTCGAAGACTAAATTATGATGGGGTTAAAGCAGTTTCTGTCGAATACAGTTTAGACGCCTCAAAAATCTCGGTTCTTTATAGTTACGAGAGCGAAAACAAAATTGATCTTAAAAATTTAAAAAATGAGCTCAGCAAAAAAGTTCGTGACGCCCAAATAGAATTACGACAAATTGGTCCGAGAGACGTTGCAAAAATTTTTGGTGGTATGGGCGCATGTGGACTTCCTACGAGATGTTGCACGAAGTTCTTAACAGATTTTAGCTCCATTTCAATTCGTATGGCAAAAGAACAAGGTATATCTCTCACACCTTCTGAAATCACAGGTATGTGTGGTCGCTTAAGGTGTTGCCTCATTTATGAATATGAAACATATGCTGAAAACAGAAAACAACTCCCCAAACGGAACAAACGTGTCATGACACCAGTTGGTGAAGGAAAAGTGGTTGATGTTTTGCCACTAAAGATGGCAGTGATTGTGGATATTCCTGAAGTTGGAAGAAAAGAATTCTTCAATTCTGATTTGGAGATATTGGACGGAACCCAAAGGATAATTTCAGATGATTCGCCCAAACCAAAAGAGGAATTTATCCAACCATCTGATGAAACAAAACTTGAAAAATCAGAAAGTGACTCCAATATTGACACAAGTAAGGGGAATAGATTTAGTAAGCCTTCGGATAAAGGGCGAAGACCCAAATGGCGCAAAAGAAGACCAACAAATAGAACTAAAGATGATGAATAAAAACAATTATCAACTCGCAGTAGATGAATTTGGTTATTCCCAAAATCTTCGACGAGATTTTCATGAAAATCCGGAATTAGGGTTTCAAGAATTTCGAACATCAGAAATTGTCGCAAAAGAATTAGAAGACTTTGGATTAGAAGTTAAAAGGAATGTTGGCAAAACTGGTGTGGTTGGGTTGGTGAAAGGCGAAAATCCTGGACCTGTATTAATGTTGCGTTTTGATATGGATGCGTTGCCAATTACAGAAGCAAATTCTTGTGAATATGTTTCAAAAAATGTAGGCGTAATGCATGCATGTGGGCATGATTCTCATACAGCAATCGGAATAACTGTTGCGAAAATTGTTAGTAAGAATCGTGAAAAACTCAAAGGAACCATTAAGTTTCTTTTCCAACCAGCAGAAGAAGGATTAGGTGGTGCGTTGGCTGTCATTGAAGATGGAGCCCTTTCTGATCCCAAACCCGATTATTGTTTAGGACTACACATATGGAATGATAAAGAAGTTGGATGGGTGGGGGTGAATCATGGTCCCATGATGGCTGGAGCAGACACTTTTGAAATCAAGGTGGTGGGAAAAGGTGGTCATGGAGGAATGCCGAATTTCGCGATAGACCCAATTCTTTGTTCAGCTCAAATTATTACAGCGATTCAATCTATCGTAAGTAGAAATGTTGCTCCTTTAGATCAGGCGGTTGTTAGCTTTGGTAGCATCAATGGCGGCACAACATTCAATGTTATCCCCGACTCGGTAAATCTTACAGGCACGATCAGAACATTTACCAGCAACACAAGAGATATGGTTTTAAAACGAATTGAAACGATTTCTCATGATGTTGGTAGGGCGCTGGGGTGTGAGGTCGAGTTTTTGGTTAACGAAATAACTCCTGCAGTCATCAATAATTCTGAAATTGCGTCAAAATTAGAAAATATTGTGACCTCAAAAGACTATATTTCCGAATTGGAAAGTAATTATCAAACCATGGGCTCTGAGGATTTTTCATTTTACTTGAATGAAGTTCCAGGTTGTTTCTTCTTCGTTGGATCAGCAAACAAGGAAAAGGGTCTCTCTTTTGGTCATCATCATCCTAAGTTTGACTTTGATGAAAAAGTGTTACCAATTGCTGTCTCGTTATTATTGGATTTAATTGACTCCTTCTAAAAACTTAATCTAAAGAAAAAGATTGGATAAATTGTACAAAGATAGCATTACATAGGTCTCTTGACCTCCCTGGCCAAAAAATGCTATACTCCATTTAACGAGTTAATCATCTGATTAATCAGATTAATCATTGATTTGGATATTTATGACAATATTTCCAAAAACAACCAAAAATTTATCGGACCTTTTAGTTTATCTATCCGATAGGGCTTCAATGGGGGAAAATAAGATTCCATCCTTACCCATACTTAGCCAGAAATTAAAAATTAGCATACCAAGTCTGCGAGAACAATTAGAAGTTGCGCGAATCATGGGCTTCGTGGAAGTAAAACCACGTACTGGAATTCGTATTTTGCCATATGATTTTACGCCAACCATTTTGATTTCTGCTTTGTATTCAATCAACATAAGTGAAAATTATTTCGAGTATTATCGAGATTTTCGAAATCACCTGGAGTCAGCTTATTTTTTGGAAGCTGTTGGAAAACTTACACAGAGTGACATTAAAAGGATGGAAGAAATCGTACAAATTGCTGCGGAAAAAATTAGTTCTACCCCGCCAAGATTACCCCATCCTGAACATAGGGAATTTCATACGGTAATTTTTTCAAAAATTAATAACCCGTTTATCAAATCGGTATTTGATGCCTATTGGGAAATTTATGAAATTTTGGGATATGCCATCATCAATGATGTAGGCTATTTGAACCGAGTCTGGCATTACCATGGCCTGGTGCTCGAAGAAATTAATAAAGGGAACTATAGTCTGGCATTTGATTATTTCCTGGAACATAAAGAACTAATGATTAGGAATAGGAATTTGGTTCCTAAGTTAAATTTTGAATAAAGCCATCAAAAAGGAGAGATAATGGCACGGAAAGCAGAAATGAAAGAAGTTGATCCAATCAATAAAAAAAAGATCGTAAATGATTTCTGTATAACATTTGGTACGGTGAACGGTTCGGGAAGTGCTACTGCGAATGCGACTTTAATGAGAGCATTTTTCAAAATGGGAATCCCGGTATCCGGAAAGAACATATTTCCATCAAATATCCAGGGTCTGCCAACCTGGTACACATTAAGACTGAGTAAAAAAGGCTATTTAGCACGAGTAGTTGAGGATGATATCGTTGTAGCAATGAATCCGGCTACGATTGAAAAAGAAATTGATTCTATAGTGTCAGGTGGAGTTTTATTCTATCCGGATGATTTAAAGATAAATCGACAACGTGAGGATATTGTATATTATCCAATGCCAATAAAGAAAATTCTCAAGGATTCGGAAGTTGCTCCGTCATTGAGAGATTACATTGCCAATATGATTTATGTTGGTATATTAGCAGAAATGTTATTTATTGACCTAAAGTATATTAAAGAAGCTTTGGATTTTCATTTTCAAGGGAAAGAAAAAGCTGTCAAATTAAATATGGAAGTTGTTGAGAAGTCATCTCAATGGGCGAAAGAGAATTTAACAAAAATTGACCCATATTCCGTAGAGGTTATGGACGGGAATGATGGATGGATCATGACTGATGGAAACACAGCCGGTGCTTTAGGTTCAATTTTTGGAGGAGTTCAGTTTACTGCCTGGTATCCAATTACACCAGCATCTTCTTTAGCTGAATCCTTACATGAATATATTCCTGAATTAAGGAAAGACCCTGAGACAGGCAAAGAGACTGCTGCGATTGTTCAGGCCGAAGACGAATTATCCGCAATTGGTATGGCAATTGGTGCAGGTTGGGGTGGCCTAAGATCAATGACTTCCACGTCTGGCCCAGGTCTGAGCCTTATGACAGAGTTTTTAGGCCTGGCTTATTACGCAGAAGTTCCAGTGGTTGTATGGAATGTTCAAAGAGTTGGACCAAGCACTGGACTACCCACTCGCACAGCACAAGGAGATATCACCTTTGTAAACTTTATAGGCCACGGGGATACGGACACGATCATGCTGTTCCCGGGCTCCGTGAATGAATGTTTTGAATTTGGTTGGAAATCTTTCGATATAGCAGAAAAATTGCAAACTCCTATAATTGTGATGTCTGATTTAGATTTAGGAATGAACTCATGGATGACTCCGAAATTTGATTATCCTGACAAACCAATGGATCGTGGAAAAATTTTATGGGAAGATGAGCTGCAAGAAATGCTTGAAAAATTTCAAGACGAATTTGGTCGATATAAAGACTTTGACGGGGATGGTATCCCTTACCGAACATTAATTGGCAATAAGAATCCTAGAGCAGCTTATTTCACTCGTGGAACTGGTCATGATGAATATGCAAAATATACAGAAGATCCTGTAATCTGGGAAGAAAGCCTACAAAGAATAAAACGAAAATTAGAAAATGGAGTGAAATATCTTCCGGAACCAATTATCCAGTCATCAGGAAATAAAGACGGGATTATTTGTTTGGGCTCTACGATGTTTCCTGTAGAAGAAAGCATTGATTTACTTAAAGAAGAAAATATGAATTTTGATTTTATGAGAATTCGATCCATTCCATTTCACGATTCTGTGGTTGAGTTTATCGAAAATCATGAAAGCTTGTTCATTATCGAAATGAATAGAGATGGTCAATTAAAGCAACTTCTTACAATTAAAGTACCTCAACAATCGCACAAATTTCGGAAAATAACCAAAGTTGACGGTTTTCCTTTGGCAGCTAAATGGATAATAAATGAAATAAAGAAAGTCGAGGAGAAATTATGATCACCGATACCGAGAATAAAATTAGTGGCACCAATATCGCTGGTCTGACTAGAGCAGATTATCGTGGTGCTCCAAGTACTTTATGTCAGGGGTGCGGTCATAATTCTATATCAAGTCAGATCGTTGCAGCTTGTTTTGAGTTAGGTTTAATTCCGGAACAAATCGTTAAGTTCAGTGGCATAGGATGTTCCAGCAAAAGCCCAACATATTTTCTCAATCGATCCTTCGGTTTCAACAGTTTACATGGAAGAATGCCTTCAGTCGCTTTAGGTGCTTTATTTGCCAATACCAAACTCAAAGGTCTAGGCGTTACTGGGGATGGTGACACCGCTTCCATTGGGATGGGACAATTCAAACATCTAGCCAGGAGAAACATGCCGATGGTGTTGATCGTTGAGAATAATGGCGTGTATGGATTGACGAAAGGGCAATTTTCCGCGACTGCAGAAGAAGGTTTGCTGCTAAAAAGACAAGGAATTAATACGTATTTACCAGTTGATATCTGTATGGAAGCTTTGGTAACCAATGCATCTTTTGTTGCGAGAGGATTTGCTGGCGATCCAAAACAGCTTAAAAATCTACTTAAAGCCGCATTAAGTCATGATGGTCTGGCAGTTCTTGATATCATCAGCCCCTGTGTGACATTTCATAATAAAGAAAATTCATACCATTCTTACTTGTGGGGGAAAGAGCATGAAGTTCAACTTCATGACATTGAATTTGTTCAAGCAAGGGATGAAATCACGATCGAGGATTTTGAACCCGGTTCTTCCAAGGAAGTATCATTACATGACGGTACCGTAATCTTAATGAAAAAATTGGACGAAGATTATGACCCGACAAATAGATATGAGGCTTTAAGAATCCTGGAACAAGCAGAAAGAGAAAATATGCTGATCACAGGCTTGTTATTTGTCAATCCTAACGCAAAAACTCTCTTTGATCGATACAACTTACCTGATGAACCGTTAAATCGATTAAAACCCGAGAAATTACGTCCCTCAAAGGAAAGTTTAGATAAAATCAACCAATCATTGTTTCTGAAATAACAATTTTCAAGTAATCACCCAATGTCATTGTCTTTTCCAAAATCATTGATTATTGGGTGATTTTTATTTCTTATCCATTCACTCCACGACCCCAAATATAACTTCGTATTTTGGATTCCTAAATGGTTCATCACCGCGATGCTAAAGCAAGATGTGACACCTGAACCACAATATAATACGATTTTTTCTTTAGATTTATTGTTTATGAGCGAGTTGTATTCGGATTCCAACTGATTTTTAGGGAGTAATCTGCCTACCTCATCTAGTTGTTTTTGATGGAAGAAATTGACAGAATTGGGAATACGCCCAGCGATCGCATCTAATGGCTCCAATTCTCCAGAAAATCTTTCCGGTGCTCTTGCATCAATAATTGCCCAATCTTCCTGTTTTATTATTTTTTCCATGTCATTGGTAGTAACAAGCAAATCTTCGTTTCGTTTTTCGAAAAATGTGCTTGGAGTAGGCGTCACTTTTCCTGTTTCAATAGGATAATTATTAAGTACCCATTGACTAAAACCACCTTCTAAAATCGCGACATTTTCGTGGCCATAATACTTGAGCATCCACCATAGTCTAGCAGCAAACGACCCAAACGAAGTGTCATAAACTATCACCTGTGAAGATGAATTAATTCCCCATAATGAACAAGTTAGGAAAAATTTTTCCTGGGGTGGTAAAGGATGACGGCCTGTAGTTGGACCTATTTGATCCGATAAATCATTGTTCAAATGAGCATAAATTGCTTTTGGAAGGTGACCTGTAATGTAATTATGTAAACCCCAGTCAGGATTAGCCAAGTCAAAACGACAATCAACTATCACTAAATTTTCATTATTAATAATTGAGATTAATTCTTCACTTGTAATAAAAGTTGTAAAGGTTTTCATTTGTTCTTCCTGATGGTGTGAAGCAATAAAATATTGGGTGGTCGCATGTCACCAAATGGGAAGCCTGAGACAAATATGATCTGTTCCCCATCTTTGATCGGATTGGTTGCAATAATTGCTTTTTCCACAGAAGCGATCATCTCTTCAATCGATGATGCATATGGGACTTGATAAGATTTTACCCCCCAAAATAGAGATAACATTTGGTAGGTCTCTTTCACAGGTGTGAAGGCAATAATGGGTACTTTAGGTCGTACTTTTGACATTAATAAAGCTGTTCGCCCTGATTGGGTTAAGACTGCAATATATGCCACGTCACGATCGAATGCCAATTCTCCCGCAGCTCTTGTTAATGCAACCGCATCATCTTTGGTTGGATCCAAAGGATTCTTTTGAACATACCCCCAGTTCTTGTAATTTGCCTCTGCTTCTTTGATAATTGAATCCATCATTTTAATGACTTCAACTGGATAATGGCCGACAGCAGTTTCTCCTGATAACATAACTGCGTCACTACCATCCAAAATAGCATTCGCGACGTCTGAAGCTTCAGCTCTTGTTGGGCGCGGATTGTGTATCATTGAATCTAACATTTGAGTAGCAGTGATGACAAATTTGGCTTTTCGATAAGCAGATTTGATAATTTTCTTTTGAAAAATTGGTACACAAGCTGGAGAAGTCTCGACCGCTAAATCTCCTCGTGCCACCATTACACCATCTGCTACATCTAGGATCTCCTCCAATCTTTTTATGGCTTGCGGTCTTTCCAATTTTGCAATCACAGGTGGAGGAATCCTATTTGGAGAAATTTCTTTGATCGCGGCTTTAACTCGATGCACGTCTTCTGGACCAGTAACAAAGGAAATTGCCACAGCATCGATACCATTTTCCAAACCAAATTTCAGATCTTCTTTGTCTTTTGAAGTAAAGCCAGGGATTTTTAGGTCTGTACCTGGGAGGTTAACCCCTTTATTTGAGGTGAGGTTTCCACCTAAGACTACTTTTGCAAGAACAGTATTCACATTTGATGATGAGACTTCCAATTCTAATTTTCCATCATCAAGTAGTATTCTGTCTCCATTTTTGACACTTTTTGCCAGGTTTGGCACATCCAAGGGAAGTGATAAATCATATTGCCTATCAAATTCATCGATATTGGTTTCTTGGGTAGGTAGTAATATCGTCTGCCCCTCAATTAATTGAACCCCCTCTGAAGGTAATTTACCAACTCGTAATTTTGGACCTTGTAAATCTTGAAGAATTGTTATGGGTTTTTGTAGCTCAATGGATAATTTTCGAATCAATTCAATGCTTCTACGATGATCATCATGGCTCCCATGAGAGAAATTTAATCGGACTATATCCAAACCGTTAATGATTAATTCTCGGAGCACATTTTCATCATTACAACTTGGGCCAAGGGTAGCAATAATTTTTGCTTTTCTATTCATGATCTCTCCAGATTGATCTTTTATCATGATCATACACTAAAAATAAAAAAATCCGTCTCATTGGAAGACGGATTTTTTTATCATCCTAAAGATTAATCCATTAAGAGAGTTTTTTCTATTAATGGGAGAGCCCAATCCAAGACCTCTTTCGTGATAACCAATGGGGGAGCAAAGCGAATAACATTATCGTGAGTTTCTTTTGCTAAAATCCCTTTTTCCATAAGGACTTCACAGAACCTTCTGGCTCCACCAGCCTCTGGGTGTAATTCTACACCGATCAGTAACCCTCTTCCACGAACTTCTTTTACATGCTTGCTTGGAATCGCACGTAATTTGTCCATAAAATAATTTCCTAATTCTATAGCACGGTCTGGTAATTGTTCTTCCACAATAACCTGTAATGCCGCACGTGCAACCGCTGCACCTAATGGATTTCCGCCAAATGTTGAACCATGTTCACCTGGTTGGAATAAACCCATTACTTTCTGATCAGCCAATACCGCGGAAACAGGATAAAAACCACCTGATAGTGCTTTCCCGATAATAACCATGTCTGGACGCACATCTTCATGTTGAGTAGCAAAAATTTTCCCGGTTCTCCCTAGGCCAGTTTGGATTTCGTCGGCAATGAATAGAACGTTATTTTCTTTACAAAGTTTTTGGACTGATTTGAGATAACCTGCAGGTGGAATAATGACGCCACCTTCACCCTGGATAGGTTCAATCATAATCGCGGCAGTGTTTGGGGTGATTGCTGCTTCTAAATCCTTGATATCTCCGTATTTTACTGATTTAAATCCGGGAGTGAATGGACCAAATTCTTTCTTGTAATATTCCTCAGTCGAGAATGAAATAATCGTAATTGTGCGGCCATGGAAATTTCCATCCGCAACAATAATTTCACTTTCGAAATAAGGTACATTCTTTTCTTTATAAGCCCACTTTCTGGCAAGCTTCAAGGCTGTTTCGACTGCTTCAGCACCGCTGTTCATTGGCAAAGACATTTCATAGCCAGTAATTTCGGATAACTCTTGATAAAACAATGGGAGTTGCTGGTTACGAAAGGCTCTTGAGGTTAAGGTAACTTTTTGCGCTTGTGAAACCATCGCGTCCAAAATTTTTGGATGAACATGGCCTTGATTCAAAGCGGAATATGCGCTTAGACAATCCAAGTATTTATTACCATCAACATCATAAACCCACACACCTTCACCACGTTCAATCACGACATCCAGCGGGTGATAATTATGTGCACCATATTTTTCTTCCAGTTCGATATATTGTTTTGAGTTCATCTTACATACCTTTCAATAAATTTACGATAACTGCTTTTTGAGCATGTAATCGGTTATGGGCTTGGGGAAATAGCCTTGAATGTGTGCCGTCAGCTACCGGATCAGTTATTTCCTGACCGCGATGTGCTGGAAGACAGTGAAGGACGATTACATCTTTTTCTGCTTCCTTCACTAAATTTTCATTCACTTGGTATGGAGGGAAAACTGCTTCACGTTTTTTGGCTTCTTCCTCTTGACCCATTGAAGTCCATGTATCAGTATAAATAACATTTGCATTCATGACGGCTTCGTGAGGATCTCTCGTGAAATTGATATTCGAGCCAGTCTCAGCTGCAATTGACTTTCCGATTTCGATTGCCGATGGAAGCATGTCATATCCTTCAGGGCTACTCAATGTAAAATTTGCACCTAGTTTCACACAGATGTTCATTAAAGATACTGCTACATTGTTCCCATCACCGATGAAAGTAACATTCAATCCCTTCATTGAACCAAAATTTTCAATTATGGTGAGTGCATCTGCCATAGCTTGGCAAGGATGGTTATAATCGCTGAGACCATTAATGACTGGAATATCTGCCCATTTAGCCAATTCAACTACGTGTTCATGCTCGAACACTCTTGCCATAATGATATCGACATAACCGGAAATAACTCTAGCCACATCCGCGATGGATTCTCTTTTTCCTAACCCAATCTCACTAGGTGATAAATACAAAGCATCTCCACCAAGATGTCGCATAGCCATATCGAAACTTACTCTAGTGCGAAGACTAGGTTTCTGGAATATCATGCTCATCACTTTATTTTTTAAGATAGGTTGATTTCCGCCGGACATCCATTCTTTTTTGAGTTCAATAGCAAGGTCAAGCATTCCTTGCAATTCCGATGTTGAATAATCCGTAATCGCAATAAAATCCTTCTTCATACATCTTCTCCTATACCAAAGATTGTCAAATTTTGTGCTCTCAGAGTATAACATAAGGTAAGATTACCTAGAATGGATTTTCGAACCATACTTTATTATATTATGTCATGTTCTTTCAAAGATCCAAGGAGTGACAATGTCATTGAAGAAATATTCATTAACTGTATTGATTTACAACATTTTTGTAATCATAATGGGAGCGGTTGTTAGAGCAACAGGTTCTGGAGCAGGATGTGGTTCTCATTGGCCTTCCTGTAAAGGTGAAGTGATTCCAACTGCCCCAGAAATTGAAACAATCATTGAATTTACTCACCGGATAACCAGCGGATTATCTTTACTTTTAATCCTTATATTATTTATATGGGTCTATAAGGTTTATTCAAAGGGAACCAAAATAAGAAAAGCTGCTTCTTTTGTAGCCGGATTTATTGTTTTGGAAGCACTTATCGGTGCTGGATTAGTTTTATTTGAGTTGGTGGGTGAAAATTCTTCCGGATTACGTGCAATTATTATTGCGTTTCATTTGGTAAATACATTCTTTCTTTTAGCCAGTAATACTTTGCTTTATGAATGGATAAAATTTGGTGAACCGAAGCAATTGATCATTTCTAAAAATGGACGGCAAATTTTCATCCTGATTTTTATTCTATTCTTAGCGCTTGGGGCAAGTGGAGCAATTACTGCTTTAGGGGATACATTGTTTCCAGCGTCATCACTTGCTGAAGGGTTAGAACAGGATTTCCTGGGAGAAAACTTCTTACTTCAACTGCGCGTATATCACCCCATGATTGCCCTGGCGATTGGCTTGGTTTTTTATGTAATTTACACCAATTTTCTAGCCAAATCAAAAAATCAGAGAATGAATAGATATTTCAAAATATTGATTGGATTATTTATAGGACAACTGATTCTAGGTGTAATAAATGTTTTGCTACTAGCCCCACTATGGATGCAAATTATTCACTTATTATTAGCTGATGTTATTTGGGTTTTCTTTGTCCTTTGGATCAACCAAATTATTTATTATGGTTTGTCTCCTTCAAGGATTGTTTCACCATTAAGTCCATGATTGGATAGAATAGAGGACCAAGGAAATTATTGGCATGATAAATTAATTTACTCTCCAACCCTGGAATAATCAGATATTTTTTATTTTTTATCCCTTTTAATATTTCTTCTGCTACTTTAATCGGGGACATTAAGTTTGCCGATCCTTCAATTTTCTTGGTGATTTCAGGTTTTATTTTGTTTTCGTGAACCAAGCCTGGTGTGTCTGTGTTTGGTGGGTAAACGATTGAAACATGGATGTTCCTGGATTTCAGTTCGCTCCGAATTACATCAGTAAATCCTCGAACAGCAAACTTACTTGCTCCATAAGCCGAATAGCCATAGACACCAATAATCCCTGCCATTGAAGAAATGTTGACAATAAAAGATCCTTCATTCATATTTTGAGCAAAAGCCTGAATAGTATTGACCGTTCCGAAATAATTTAAATCCATCATCTGATGAAACACTTGAATGTCAGTGTTCTCCAACTCGGCAGGATGGGCTGCACCAGCAGCGTTAATTAATCCATCAACCTTTATGTTATTTTTGGAGAAATCATTGGAAATTTCCAAAATTTTCGGATAATCAATTACGTTGGCCAGGTAATAACTAATTTGGTTGGACCCCTGAATAATTTCTTTTTTTAAAGTTAAAATCTTCTCTTCGTCTCTGGCAATTATCCAAACATTTGCACCGAATTCGGCTAATTTGATGGCTAATGCTTTGCCAATTCCGCTTGATCCACCTGTAATGATGATGTTTTTCTGAAAAAAAATATCCTTCATTTTATCCTCTTGGTGCGTTGTCGTTGATTTCTAAAAAATATTGGGCAGTGAGTGAATATACAGCAATCCCGAATGCGATTGCAACGTTAAGTGAATTCTTTAGGCCAACCATTGGAATATGGAGATGTAAATCACAAATTTTGAGTAAATCGGGGTCGACTCCAGTAATTTCATTTCCCATTATTAACAATGTTGGTTTTGATTCAACGGAAATTTTAAAATCAAGAATAGATTGGGAGATGTCAGTTTTTTCGATTGCCCAAAGCGTATACCCGTTGTTCTTTAATTCCTTTGCTAAATCAAGCGCATTGTAATATGTTTCATAAGGAATTTTGTCTTCCGCACCGAGAGCAGTTTTGTGAACTTTAGTGTTTGCCGGTGATGGAGTGATGCCACATAAGTGAATTTTCTTAATGCCAACACCATCTGCTGATCGAAAAATAGCACCAACATTAAAGGTGGATCGAATATTATCTAATAGAACTTCACAATTCAATCTTCGTGAATTATTTACTTGATCAATTTGACTTCTTTCAGTAGAAAGCGGAATTTCATGAATAACCACGGTTTCTGATTTGCATTTTGGGCAAAACACTCCAATTCCTGAGTCCTTTGGAGCGGGGTAGCGAAATCTGCAACTTTCATTTACACACTGTTTAATGTAATAAGTTTCATTAATCAATTTTTTATTCATAGGTTCAAATTTCGGATAAGATGGTTCTTTCACGAATAATCCTGGTAGTTTCCAAAGGTATTTCAATTTGACTTAGAATTTCATCCGGTCGGCCGGTAGCCCCATCTTTTGCTGAGAGCACCATTTTTAGAAATGGTGGATTTGACCTTTGAAGTTGTAATTCATGAATCAAAGGACGGAGATCATAAGTCTTTCCACTTCTGGTACGGACCACAGACGTGCATTCCATGAGGGTAGAAATTTTATTCTCTACCTCTTCCAACTGAATTTCTTCTAAGAAATACACGTTATACACAGAATCTTCCGCTCGTTTCTGAATAGTCGACTCAGATGGATCCACTTCTTGAATTGAATTAATGCTAATCCCTGGCGGGACTGCCTTAGATATAACACCTTTAAGGTGTTCAATACTATATTCTTGTTCCAGGTAAAAATCCACTAGTTCATTGTTGCTTAAGAAACCCAAAGGAAGCGGATTAGCCTGTTGGATTTTCGGTTGAGGATGAAACCCCTGACTATACTTCAGTGGCAATTTTGCTCTTCGAAAAGTTCTTTCCCACATTTTATGGACATCGAGGTTGGAGGTGTAGCGCATGCCTTCCAGCTTTGAATAATCAATTCTGTATCGTGTAGCCATCTAGTTGATCCTGCTTGGAGATAGATTTGGACATTTCCATTCAATTCCTGGGTCTTCTTTTCTCAGGTGGTTGAAAGCCTGTGTAATTCCACACGCATAACATTGTTCCCGGCAGTCGCCTTTAATTTTTAAGGAAAGGCTATTAAGATATTCAGTTTTCAAATAGGATTTTTTCACACCCGGGGAAATATGATCCCAGGGAAATACCTCATCTAAATCTCGTTCCCGATGGACATAGAAACTTGGGTCGAGATTCGATTCTGAAAAAGCATTTATCCAGATTTCATAATTGTGAAAATCCTGCCAGGCATCAAATTTTGCGCCATTTCTCCAGGCGGTTTCAATTACCTTAGAAATTCTTCGATCACCTCGGGAAAGCCAAGCTTCCATCATAGTTTCTTTGGGATCCGTCCAATTAAATTTCAACCCAGGTCCTTTCAGCTCTTCCCGTAGATAGTACTGTTTTGCCTTTATCTCTTCCTGAGAATCACAAGGAACCCATTGAAATGGGGTGTGCGGTTTCGGTACAAATGTGGAGACTCCAGCATGTACTTTAGCTCGATTCCCAATAGCTTTTCGACCTACAGCCAGAACCTTTTTACATAAAGCTGCAATTTCTGCAACATCTTCAAGTGTTTCGGATGGGTGTCCTATCATAAAGTATAGTTTTAAGGTATGCCAACCTCGCTTAAAGATTTCATGAGCAGTAGTTAGCAGCATTTCCTCAGAGATTGGCTTGTTGATGATACTTCTCATCCGCTCTGATGCAGCTTCCGGGGCTAAGGTGAAACCACCTTTTCGTGAATCTTTTAATTTCTCCATCAAATCCACTGAAAATGAGTCAATCCTTAGTGAGGGCAGTGAAATGGTTAAGTTTTTTCCTTCAAATTTACTGGTAATGTTTTCCACAAGATCAAGAATATTCGTATAGTCGCTAGATGATAAAGATAAGAGAGCGACTTCCTCAAACCCTGTATTTTCCAAGGATTTTTCGATCGTCTCGGTTATCTCTTCCACCGATCTTTCACGGATAGGGCGGTTGATCATTCCCGCATGGCAAAAGCGGCAACCACGGGTGCATCCCCGCATAATTTCTATCGCGACACGATTATGTACAACACCAACCGATGGAACAATGAACTTTGTAGGTGCATAAGGTAATTTCCCCATAATTCTTTTGGTAATTTTCTTAGGAGCTGCTTTGCTTGTCAACCTTATTTTCTGAAAAATTCCATCAGAATCATATACTGGTTCATAGAACCTGGGAACATAAACCCCATCGACTTGCGCTAACCTTTCCAATAAAATAATCTTGGATAGATTTTCTTTTTTCCATCGTTGGAATACATCAATTACATCGAGGAGGATTTCCTCCCCTTCGCCAATTAAAAATGCATCAATGAAGGGAGCCATTGGTTCCGGATTGTAAGTTGCATGGCCGCCAGCAATAATCAAAGGATGCTCTAAAGATCTATCCTCTGAATGTAATGGTATTTTGCATAAGTCTAAAAAGTTCAATGTATTGGTGTAAAGCGATTCGTATGGCAGGGTGAACCCTACAATATCAAAGTTCCTCAAAGGAGATTTTGTTTCTAATGAATAAAGAGGGATGTTGTGCTTTCTCAGCATTATTTCCATGTCTTGCCATGGTGAATAAGCCCTTTCAGCCAATACATCTTCTTTGTCATTTAGTAATTCATAGAGGATTTGGATTCCTAAATTTGATAAACCAATATCGTAAATATCCGGGAATACCAAAGCAACTTTCGTGTCAATTTCCTCCCAGTTCTTCACGATGGAATTATATTCACCTCCCACATACCTGCCTGGTTTTTCGACAAGCGGAAGAATTTTTTCCAATCGCTCGGACAATGAATTATTTAAATTCAATATTACTCCTTCATCAATAAATATCAATAGTTTCCAATTGTACTTGATTATTTATCGATCAAAAAATTCCTTTGACCATACCACCATCAACAGAAATCATGTTTCCTGTTAAGTAAGAAGCGCGTTGTGAAACCAGAAAAACGGCAACATTAGCAAATTCTTGTGGTTCCGCCAGGCGTCGGAGAGGACTTTCAAGTGCTTGTTTTTCAATCTCTTCTTCCACGGAGGAGTTGTTCGTCTTTGCACGATTTTCCATCAAATCGGTCACCCGTTCAGTCATTGTCCAACCAGGTAGGATTGAATTAAACCGAATAGCATCTTTACCAAGTTCGATAGCTAATGTTTTGGTTAATCCAATCGTTGCAGCACGAATGGAATTAGAAAGGATCAGATTTGGAATCGGTTGTTTGGCTGAATAAGATGTTATTGTGAGCACATTGGCAACCTCTGATTTTTTTAGGAATTTTAACAAAGAACGGATCAACCGCACATGACTCATAAAGGATAGATCAATGGCATCGTACCAAGTTGAATCATCAATATCCTCAAATTTTTGTGGGCTTGGACCACCAGCATTGGTGATGAGAATATCCAATTTATTAAAATTTTTCTCGAGAAAAACCTTAAGATTATTTGCAAATTCTTTATCACTCACATCTCCTGCGAAAGAATAAACTGAATCCTTAGATTTACTCGATAGGGTAGCGAGTGAATTCCTTAATTTCTGCTCATTTCGGCCATTGAGAATAACAATTGCTCCTTCTTCCAGTAATTGTTGGGCAATTGCGTATCCTAAACCTTGGCTTGATCCGGCAATAAATGCAATTTTATCCTTGAGATTTAGATCCATGACTCTCCTAAAGTAATTCTTTTGACATGATCGACACAATAATATGGGGATAAGTTCTCTCTAAAAAGGTTATCAGATTGTTGATAATGTTCTCAAATATCTTTCCATCATTTGAAACGATCGAAACTCCTAAAAGTGATGTTTGCCAAACGTCGTTATATTCAATCTCTGCGATTGATATGTTAAATTTTTTGGATGATCGAGAAATAATAGATTTGATTATTCCTCTTTTCTCTTTAAGACTGTGCGAAGATGGGATATCAATTTTTATTTCAAAATAACATAAAGACATTTTTCCATCCTTAGAATATTGACTTTTAATTGTACTTGCATAAACAAATTGCGTTGAGTAGAATTCATCCAGACTATTAATTGGAGCAGACATGGATATTGAAGCTAAATATCAAGAATCTTTAGATTATTTGTATAAATTTATTGATTACAGCATGACCAGGAATTTGCGATATTCAGAGGATAAATTTAATCTGGATAGAATGCAATCCTTTATGGAATTATTTGATAACCCTCAATCGAAATATCCAGTAATTCATGTTGCTGGAACTAAAGGAAAAGGTTCCACCTCAGCTCTTATTGCTTCATCCTTACAAGAAGAAGGATATAAAGTTGGTTTCTACACCTCACCTCATCTACATGATTTCTGCGAACGGATTCAGGTAGGTTTTGAACCGATGCCGCATGAAGTGATGATTCAAATTGTTGAAGAAATGAAACCAAAAATTTCGATGGTTGTTGAAATAACCACCTTTGAATTAATGACGGCGATGGCATTTTTATACTTTGAGAAAATGGCTGTAGATATAGCCGTAATTGAAGTTGGGCTTGGAGGTCGGTTAGATGCAACAAATGTTGTGAAACCTGTAGTCTCTGTTATCACCTCATTGTCACTGGATCACATGAATGTTCTCGGGGACACATTAGCAAAGATAGCTTTTGAAAAAGGGGGAATTATCAAAGATAATATTCCTGTGGTAATTTCCCCTCAGAAGGATGAAGCTTTATTAGTTTTGAGGAAAATTGCGGAGGAACGAAATTCTCCAGTGTATCAAGTTGGGAAAGATTATCTTTATGCACAAGCTGCAAAATCGTTGAGTGGCCAGAATTTTTTTGTATGGCCGAAAGAGGATCAAAACGCAGTGAATGCTTATATTGAAAGTGCAGGAAGAGAAGATTGGGAACCAACCAAATTTCATATTCCTCTTTTGGGTTTTCATCAGGTTCAAAATGCTGCAACTGCATTTACCACCCTTATGGTTATTCGCAAACATGGTTTACGAATAAGTGACCAAAGCATCCAGAAAGGTTTTGCTAATGTAGTATGGCCAGGACGATTTGAGATCTTAAGCAAAAGGCCTTTTTTTGTTATAGATTCCGCTCATAACCGTGAATCTGCATTAAGGCTTCGAAACGCAGTTGACGACTATTTTCCTGGCATTCCGGTTGTTCTCATTTTCGGTGCATCGGAAGATAAAGATATAGACGGAATGTTGGTTGAATTATTACCAAGAGTTAATGTTGTGGTTACAACAAAGTCGATTCATCCTCGAGCGATCAGTCCAGAGGAGTTAGTCGAAAAAGTGAATAGATTGGGTGTGCGTGCAATTCCTACTCAATCGTTAGAAGAGGCCTTTGATCTGTCATTCAAATTAGCCGGGAAAGAGAATCTAATCCTGGTTGGTGGAAGTATTTTTGTCGCAGGTGGTATGCGAGATATCTGGTTTGATTGTCAAAAACAAAATTAATGGAAAGGCAACCAATGAATAAAAATAATTGGTTTTTAGATTTCGGAGAAGATTTCCCAATTCCATTTAAAAACCGTTCAGATGAATTGTATCAATTTCCGAATTTTGAACCAGATGAAAATGGAGAATTTGAATGTGCTGCTATCATCGTTCGGGATCTTGTCATATTTCCCAGAATGATCACACCAATCCTGATAACTGATGGGATTAATTATCTGGCTGTACAAAATGCTTTGAAGAATTTCGAAACCATGATTGCCATATACATGGTAGATAATGAGGATCCAAATTCAGAACACCTGGATTTCCTGGATTATGGAACAGAAATTTCTGTGGGAAAAATTATGGCTTTGCCAGAAGGAGATTATTCCGCATTAATTCAAGGTAGAAGAAGAGTAGAAATAATTGATATTATTCAAGAGGAACCTTTTCTGAAAGTTCGTGCAAGAATACTAAATGAACATGTTAAGAATGATCGCCACTTGAAAGCATTAATGAGGATCAGCCAAGATCTATTTGAAAAATGTGTCCAACTCGATAAAAGTATTTCAGAAGAAGCAAGGTTATTCGCAACGAATATAACTGATCCATCCTGGTTGAGCGATATGATCACTTCTGCTTTAGCTGTAAGCCTTCAAGATAGAAGAAAATTATTCATGATCAATGATCCAAGGGAAAGACTTAAAGCTCTCAATTCGATTTTGGCGCAAGAATTAGATGTTCTCGAATTAGAAGATGAAATTCAGGGAAAGATTCAGAGTGAAGTCGACAAAAATCAACGTGAATACTATCTTAGAGAACAACTAAAAGCCATTCAGATCGAATTAGGAGAAGGTGATTATTTTAGTAATGATATTTCAGAATTAAGAGAGAAAGCAGAGAAAAAGAAATTGCCCGAAGAAGCTGCTGCGGTTCTCAAAAAAGAAATCGATCGTTTTTCACAAATGCCACCTATGTCACCAGAAAATAGCATGATCAGATCATACATAGATTGGCTCCTTGATTTGCCTTGGGAAGAATCTACCGAAGACAATTTGGATGTTGAACATGCAAACCAAATTTTAGAAAAAAATCATTATGGGTTAGGAAAAGTAAAAGATCGAATCTTGGAATTTATCGCAGTTCAAAGATTGAAACCAATAGATGCAAAACAACCGATTTTGTGTTTTGTCGGTTCTCCAGGAACTGGAAAAACATCTTTAGGAAGGTCAATCGCTGAAGCTTTAGGTAAAAAATTCGTTAGAGTTTCATTAGGCGGTGTGCGGGACGAAGCTGAAATCAGAGGTCACCGCAGAACATATATAGGTTCACTACCAGGGCGAATTATCCAAACGATGAAGAAAGCCGGAACTGTAAATCCCTTATTCATGTTAGATGAAATCGACAAACTGGGTTCTGATTTTCGAGGAGATCCTTCCGCAGCTTTGTTGGAAGTACTTGATCCTGAACAAAACAAGGAATATTCAGATCATTATTTAGAGGTGGAGTACGATTTATCCAAGGTAATGTTTATTACAACTGCAAACACTACGATGAGTATACCTCCTGCGTTATTAGATCGAATGGAAGTCATTGAATTTCCGAGTTATGTTGAAGATGAAAAAGTAATGATTGCTAAGTTATTCCTCATTCCCCGACAAGTGCACGAAACCGGGATTGAATCTTTAAACATTCAATTTACCGAACCCGCTATTCGACAAATTATTAGGAATTACACGTATGAAGCCGGGGTGAGAAATCTTGAAAGGGAAATCAGTCGTATTTGTAGAAAAATTGCCAGACTGCAGATGGAACAGAAAAGTTATCCAGTGAAAATTGAAACTAAAAATATCGAAAGATTTCTTGGACCGCAACAAATTTTCGAAATGGAAGCTGAACACGAGGATGAGATAGGTGTTGCAACCGCGATGGCATGGACTGATAATGGTGGAGATATTATGCCCGTTGAGGTTTTGGTAGTCGACGGCAAAGGAAATTTACAAATAACTGGCCAAATTGGAGAGGTAATGCAAGAGTCTGCTCATGCTGCATTATCTTACTTAAAATCCCGCGCAGATGTATTCGAATTAGAACCAGATATATTCGAAAACGTGGATATTCATATCCATGTTCCAGAAGGTGGAATTCCAAAAGATGGCCCAAGCGCAGGAATTACGATTGCCAGTGCCTTGATTTCTGGATTTACCGAAAGAAAAGTAAGGAGAAATATTGCATTAACTGGTGAAATTACTTTACGGGGACGTGTTTTACCCGTTGGGGGGATCAGGGAAAAAGTTTTGGCTGCTCATCGAGCAGGAATCACAAAGATCATTCTTCCTGAAAAAAACTCTAAAGATCTTGTAGAAATCCCCCAGAAAGTAAGAAAATCTCTAGAAATAGTTCTAGTGAAACATATGGATGAAGTTGTTGAGGCAGTCCTTTTACCTGCAGAGGAGAAAAAGAAAAGAAAGAAAATTACCAAAAAAGATCAGGAAGATTGAGGTGTTTCCTCTTCTTCTTGGACATGAGTGGAGATTTTCTTCAAAGCTTTAATCCCGTTTCTTACCTGAGCCATTAGGATTTCCAGCTCTTTTTCAAAATCTGATAATGAAGAGATCACATATTGATCTGCTTCGATTTTATTTAATTCGCTTTCCCTTTTTGCTTGTTCGATTAATTGACTGGCTCTTGTTTGAGCATTTTGAATAATGGTATCTTTTTCTACCAATTGGCCAGCTTTTTCGCGAGCCAGTTGCAGGGTGCGATTCGCTTCTTCTTGTCCCTGAGCGATTAAGCGATCACGTTGTGCCAGTAATTGTTGAGCCCTTTTAATTTCTTCAGGAATGGACACTCTCATCTGGTCGATAATGCTTAACATTTTGTCCTCATCAACAACCACCTTTCTCATGATTGGTAAAGAGCGGCTTTCGTTGAATAATTCTTCCAAGCGATCAACCAAATGTAATATGTCCATATCTTCCTCCTATCCTGAATAAAATTATACTAATTAATCCCGTAAATATGTTGGTTGTACTAACCCCTCATTTTGTTGGTTATTTGAAAACACTCTTTCTAATGCTTTTCTTACATTCTCCGGGACAAGACGAGAATAATCACCACCTAAAGATGCAATTTCTCGCACAGTCGAAGAAGATAAGAAAGCATATTGTTCATTTGTTATGAGAGAAACAACTTCAATTTCAGGGGCAAGGTGTTTGTTTGCTAAAGCCATCCGGAACTCATGTTCAAAATCAGAAATGACACGTAATCCTCTCACAATAACTTTCGCACCGATTTTCTTCGCAAATTCCACTGTTAGCCCGCTATACCCAACTACTTTCACATTGCCAATGTGAGCAAAAGTCTCCTTTGTTAATGTGTATCTTTCCTCAGGAGAAAAAAGGAGATTCTTGAGTGGCTTGTCATAAACTGCAACTATTAATTCATCAAAAATTTGAGTTGCTCTGGTGGCGATATCTATGTGGCCATTATGGATAGGATCGAAAGTTCCAGGAAATAATGCTTTTGTCATGATATTAATTTTTCACTCCAATCATTTTCTGCCGATATTCATTTTCTATCAACTGATAAAAATAACTGTCTACATTAATAAGGTCTGGATTATTTTCCAAAAAATCTAAAGCAAATTTCCTTGCTTTATCAATTAACTTAGCATTCATTATAGTAGAAAATCGAATTTCTTTATAACCAGATTGTCGTATTCCAATAAAATCCCCTGGTCCTCGTTGTTGCAGATCAATTTCAGCTAATCGAAAGCCATCTGTAGTTTCGACCATTGCTTTAAGACGTTGATTTTCTATTGCATCTTCATTCTCAGGGATTAAAATACAGTATGATTGGCTTTCTCCTCGACCAACTCTTCCACGAAGTTGATGTAGCTGTGATAAACCGAAGCGATTCGCTCCTTCAATTGCCATAATTGTAGCATTCGAGATGTCAACACCGACTTCGATTACCGTGGTTGATACCAGAATATCATAATTTCCAACTCGAAACGCGTTCATTGTTTTTTCTTTGTCTTCCGCTTTCATACGACCATGTAATAATCCAAGTCGTAACTCAGGAAAAACATCTTTTTTCAATCTTTCAAATTCGTTGACAGCTGCTTTAGTATCTTCGGCTTCATCGTCATCGATTTCAACCAAAGGGTAGACAATAAAAGCTTGATTTCCATTGGCAACCTGGTTGCGAATTAAGGAATACATAATATGTCGGTGATTGGGATTAATGATTGTTGTTTTTATCTCTTTTCTTCCAGGTGGTAATTCGTCAATTATTGAAAGATCCAGATCACCATAAATTGTTAAGGCTAATGATCTGGGAATAGGTGTTGCCGTCATCACCAAAAGGTGAGAAGATTTGCCCTTCTCCCGGATATTTTTCCTTTGCATTACCCCAAAACGATGTTGTTCGTCAATAACTACGAATTCTAAATTCTTAAATTGAACAGGTTCTTCGATGAGTGCATGTGTGCCAATAGCTACTTTAATTTTTCCAGATGCTAAACCAACGCGTATGTTTTCTTTATCTTTTGCTGGAGTATCACCAGATAAAAAGCAAATTTCCTGTTCATTAATTATTTTATTCTCAAGTAAAAACTTTCTAATATTAACAAACAATTGTTCTGCCAAAATACTGGTTGGCGCCATCACGACTGATTGATAACCATTATCGATTACAAGTGCCACAATGATAGCGGAAACAATCGTTTTTCCCGACCCAACATCACCCTGGATTAATCTGCTCATCGGTTTCTTATTTGCAAAATCATCCAGAATGTCGTTAATGCAACCAAGCTGAGCTTTTGTTAATGAGTAAGGTAATGATTCAGTAATATCTTTTATGAAATGAGGCTTTAAAACGATTTCCTTGGCTGGAACACCTTGCCAATCCTTTTTTTGTTTGAGCATAGCGAGATGCAAGAAAAAAGTATCCTGGAAAGCAAATCGCTCCTCTGCTTTTTCTAGCAGTTCCTGGTTTTCAGGAAAATGAGCGTTAAAAAGTGCTGACTGGAGATCTAATAATTCCGCATTTTCCAAAAACTGATGGTAATAGAAATCTGTTATTTTTGGAACCCAAATCATCAATTGTTTGAAGATAATTCCACGTAACCATTTCTGGGTAATAGACTTTGTTAATGGATAATACGGAAGTAATCGATTTGGAGTGATACTACTGTTATCAATTTCAGCCCATTCCGGGTTATTAAGGACATGTCGACCGAGATACATTTCGATTTTTCCGGAGACTATTAGCTGGGCATTAACCCGGATGGTATTTCCAATATATGGTTGATTGAAATAAATAATTCGAAGTTTGCCAGTTCCATCTTCTAAAATTATTTCAGTGAAGGATTGTTTTCCGCCTTTAAAATTTCTTGTGTAAATTTGGCTGACTGTGCCTGCCACTGAAACGATTTCACCAGAGACGAGTTGGTTTATTTGCTTGATTACAGAAAAGTCTTCATGTTTTCTTGGAAAGTAATACAGAAGATCTTTGATCGTCTGTATCCCTATTCTGGACAAAGCTTCAGCCTTATTCTTGCCAATTCCATTTACGTTTATAACAGATTTGCTTAATGCTTTCTCAATTTCAAATAAGCCAGGATTAATCGATAATTTTTTCTCTGGAATTGAGCTTCTGCTTTCAACTTCCTTTTGTTGTGTATTTTTGTTGTCAAATGTTGAAACCAAAATTGTTGAACTTTCAGATGTTGATTTCTCAATAATTTGTTGGTTGGGATTTTGGTCATCCCTAAGAATATTCAGGATGAATTCGATTTGATTTTCCCGTTGAGAAATGGGTAAATCCTGGTAATTTTGAAGGGAGGTTACAACGGTATTGACGATCTTAGGAAGTGTATTTTGGAGAATAGCTTCTTCTCGCCAAACCACGGTGAATTTAGCAAGTCCACCAATAACTGAGCGATTGTCAAATTTACGTTGAGACTCGAGTTTTAAAATTTTTATTAATTTTTCAACCGCAGAATTCATATCTTAAGGATACATCATCCGGATAATGAATAAGGTCTTTCGAATACAATTAATCCTAATGAACGTGGGCCAAAAATTGCTCCAAGAAAAGGATTGATTCTGTGTTCACTAAATGGGGTTTCCGGAAAGTTTTCCTGGACGAATAATTTCAAAACACGATTATCAATTCCTTGGGTATTGGAACCTTTCAATAAAGAAATATGGACCAAGTCATCATATTCTTCGATAAATTCCTGAAAGTAGTCCTGTGCATGACGGAAATTTCTAACTTTACAAATAGCCTGGGGAAAACCTTCTTCCAGAGTAAAAATGGGATGAAGGTTCAACATTTCTCCGATTTCAGCTTGGGAATATTCTAATACACCGATATTGTAAAGATACTTCATGCAAGGTACACAAAAAAGAGTGTAAATGTGGGGGATCAATTGTCGAACGTGGCGATCCGCATCTGTGAGGTTTGCTCCATTAGATATAAATTCTGAGGTTGATTGAACTACCATACCCAATCCGGTCGCAATTGTATGTGAATCAATAACTTGAATATTTGTTTCCCCTTGGATTAGTTTTACAGCCTTTAATGAATTTTCATAGATTGGGGTTAAATGGGCTGAATTTACTATAACTAATAATTCATTGTAATTATTCAAAAGAATGCTAAATTGTTCTGCAATTTCAGCAGGGGTAGGGGTTAATAATTTTACATTGTTCGCGTCTGTGGCAGATATAGGCAAATCATTTGTCTTGATGCCAGACCCGTCAGTATGAATTGAATCATTAATTTTTATACTTAATGGAATTAATCTTACTAATTCCTTCCCCAAAAAACTTGGGTTGGGAAATTGTGCAGTGCTATCAGTGATGATTGCTATTTTTTTCATATTTATTCTATTGACATGATGAATTGATAGTGTGGTTGACTTCCTTCATGAATTTCAATTTCAAATTCCGGATATTTTTCCCGAATATGATCGACTATCTGGTTTACATCCTGCCTTGAAATATCAGAACCATAGAATAAAGTTAATCGTTCCCTTTCATCCAAATTTACCCGTTCCAATATCTCAAAACAAGCTTTCTCGATGGATGGGGAGGAAGAAATTAACTGAGAATTGAATAATGCGATTGCTTCACCTTCTTTAACATTAACACCGTTAATTTCTACAGATCTGGTTGCAACAGTGATTTCTCCTGTGTCAACTTCCTGAATAGCTTCTTCCATTTCATCAAAGATCTCGTCAATTTCACCGGTTGGATCAAGGCGAAGCATCGCAGAAAGTCCCTGGGGAATGGTTTTGCAAGGTAAAACTTTGACTTGTTTGACAGTGGCTTCTTTCGCTGTTTGAGCGGCAAGAAAGATATTCTTGTTGTTAGGTAAGATGATTATTTTATCAGTTGGTAAATTTTCAAATGAGTGCAAGATCTCTTCGGTGCTAGGATTCATCGTTTGACCACCCTCGACGACAGCCGCAGCACCTAAACTAGCAAAAATTTGAGAAAGACCGAACCCTGGTGAAACTGCAATTACGGCGATTTGCCCAGGTTCCACCGAGGTTAGTGACAATTTCTTAGTCTCTTTTGCTTCTTTCTGTTCCATCTGATCGACAAGATTTTCCATAAAAACCTTAGTAATCGTTCCAAGTTGCATTGTGTAATCAATTGGTAAATACCGGTTTTCTGTAGGCACATGGATATGCATGCGATAAATTCCATCACCTTCACCGACTTGGATTGAGGTGCCCATTTCGGTAAGGTCGGAATAGAAAGTTTCTAAATTTAAAGGATTAATGGGGCGAAAATCAACGATTACTTCGAAATCTTGACCGGGTTCTATTTCATCCATGTCGCCACCTTCCATTAATGCAATTGGCTGAACTAATTTTGTGGTCGATGTTTCCAATGATTCCCCGCGTAGATATTTAAGGAAACCTTCAAAAATAAAGAAAAGTCCTTTTCCGCCAGAATCCACAACCCCTGCTTGTTTTAAGATGGGTAATAATTCAGGAGTGTTTAGAACTGATACATCTGCGGCTTTTACTACCTTGTCCAAAAAAGTTTCAAGGTCATCGGTTTCTTTAATGATATCTTCACTGGCTATTGACATATCTTTTGCTACCGTAAGGATTGTTCCTTCTACAGGTCGGACAACACCTTTATAAGCTGTATTTTTAGCTTCAATAAGAGCTTTTGAGAAATCAGCAACCGTCATTGTGTCTTTGTTATCAAGCGCCCTTGAAAAACCTCTCCAAAGCTGGGAAAGGATTACACCTGAGTTTCCACGGGCGCCCATCAGTGCACCTTGTGCGATTGCTTGAGCGATTTTGGAGATTCTATTTTCTCCAGAGTTCTGAACCTCGTTATAAGCTGCTTGTAATGTTAATAACATGTTTGTCCCTGTATCTCCATCTGGTACAGGAAAAACATTTAAAGAATTAACTATTTGTTGATTTGTTCTCAACCAATTTAGACTTGCTTCAATCAATAATTTGAATAATTGCCCGTCCACACTCGTATATTGTTTTAAATCACGATCCATAATGCTCCTACAAAAAATGGTATTCTACCATTGAAAATTTAATCTGTATCGCTAATTCTTAGCGTTCGGATGTGAACATTCACTTTTTCAACGGGGATACCAATTGTTTTTTCAACGCGATATCTCACATTATTGCTGACAGACTCGGCAACCATTTTAATGCGTGTACCATATTCAACAATAATAAATAAATCAATTTCTATGCTGTGTCCATCATATTTGACATCAACGCCCATTGTTGGATCTTTTACAATTGCCTGGGCAATTCCTTCTGCAAAATTCTTTGCAGCCAAACCAACCACGCCATAAGATTCGATGGCAGATTGATGAGCAATAGTTGAAATTGCTCGATGTGATACATAAACATTTCCCATCGGATTTTTAATTTCTTTCATTGTCTGTCTCCCTTTTCATAAACACCCATCTTGTAAAAAGATACGGTGTGTGGTAAGATATCGGACTGTTGTGTAAAAGGTAATTTGTTGAATAAATTAGCACTCATTGGTGAAAGGATCCTTAATTATGGCAAAATGTGAGAATTGTGGAAAGGCAACAACTTTTGGTCATAACCGCAGTTTTTCCATGCGTGCTACCAACCGAAAATTTAAACCAAACTTGCAAAAGGTTTCTGTTTTTGACGGTGGTAAGAAAATCCAGAAAGTACTCTGTACTCGATGCATTCGCACAATGGTAAAAACAACCAAGTAATCCATTAGTTAATTTGCCAAAAATACGAAAGTCGCGGTTTATGCCGTGATTTTTGTTTAAATTACTAATTACGTAAAGCATTAACACCTGCTCGGATTCCACCAGGAAATTTATAAATTGCTGTTGCAGCTACAATTACATCCGCACCTGCATCAATAACAGGTTTGACCGTCTCTTGATTAATTCCTCCATCCACTTGTAACAACGTTTGTGAATTTGAGTTATCAATTAATCGACGGATTGTTTTGATTTTCTCAAGCATTTGAGGAATAAATTTCTGACCTGAAAAACCTGGATTAACTGTCATCACCAACACCATATCCAAAAAGGGTAATACACTAGTGATTGATTCAGCTGGCGTTCCCGGGTTTAGAACCAAACCTGCTTTGCATCCCATTTCCTTGATTTGCTGGATTGTCCGCATGACATTGGGGTT